>NZ_JAFFPK010000008.1 GCF_017590215.1 Clostridium sp. CCUG 7971 | reverse complement strand
TTTTCCCAGGAACAGCAGCAGCTTTAGCTGTAATATTTGCACAACAAGTTGCAGAACTTATGGGGTATGCATCATCTAACATGGCCATAGTTTTACCTGTAGCTATAGGTGTTATAATTTTATTAGCATTATTAAATACTGTAGGTTCATCTTTAGGAGGTAGTATACAAACAGTTTCAACGGTTTGCAAATTATTGCCACTAATATTAATAATAATATTTGGTTTTGTAAAAGGAAGTGGAAATCCAATTATAAGTCCTATGGTTGGAGAAGGTGTAACTATAAATAAAGCTTTAGGTCAGGTGTTGATAGCCGCATTATTTGCATATGATGGATGGATAAATGTAGGCGCTATAGCTGGAGAGATGAAAAATCCAGGCAGAGATTTACCAACTGCTATAATAGGAGGATTATCTCTTGTAATGGCTGTATATGTAGTTATAAATTTAGCGTATTTATGGGTAGCTCCAGCAAGTGAATTAGCTAAAGTAACAGCACCGGCGACATTAGTAGCAACTAAAATATTTGGACCTATAGGAGGAGATGTAATAACTATAGGTATACTTATATCAGTATTTGGTACACTGAATGGGTATTTACTTACAGGACCTAGAATACCATATACACTAGCTAAAAATAAAACATTTCCATGTAGTGAGATGCTATCAAAGGTTAATAGTGGAGGATCTCCATACAACTCAATATGGTTAATAGCTATACTAGCTTGTATATATGCACTATCAGGGCAGTTTAATTTATTAACTGACTTAACTATATTTATAGTTTGGGTATTTTATGTATTAACATTTATAGGGGTTATGAAGCTTAGAAGAGATTATCCGGACTTACCAAGACCGTATAAAGTTCCTCTTTACCCTGTTATACCGTTAATAGCTATAGCAGGTGGTATATTTGTTATACTAAATCAATTAATAACAGCAACAACAATAGCATTAGGAGGTATAATTATAACATTAATAGGACTTCCGATATATTCATATATGAGCAAAAAAAGTAATTAAATTTTTATATTTTATAAAGGTCTTTGCTTAATATTTTAGGTAAAGGCCTTTAAAATTATATAAATATAAGGTTTAAATTATATTGATTTAGGGAATTTAAAATTAAATATAAATAAATTTTAAATTCCCTAAATCAATATAATATGATAGCTTGATATAGTATAAAAAGGTATAATTTAAGTTGTATAAAATTAGGAAAAGAGGAAAATTAATGCTAGGATTATATATACATATTCCATTTTGCGTAAGTAAATGTAATTACTGTGATTTTAATTCATTTAAAATGGATAAAATAGCGAAAGATAAATATTTAAAAGACTTGAAAAAAGAGATGGAACTATATAGTAAAAATTTGAAAGAAGATAATTATATTACAAGTGTTTTCTTAGGAGGAGGGACACCAAGTATATTAAATAGTAATGAACTAAAATATATATTTGAAAATATAAATTTATATTTTAATGTAAAAAAAAATGCAGAAATAACAGTTGAATGTAATCCTGGAACCTTGACTAAAGAGAAGTTAAAAATGATGAAAGAAATTGGTGTAAATCGACTAAGCATTGGATTACAGGCTGTTCAAGATTACCATCTAAAATCTATTGGAAGAATACATACTTATGATGAATTTGAAAAAAACTATAAAGATGCATTAGAAGTTGGATTTAATAATATTAATATAGATTTAATGTATGCACTTCCAAATCAAACTTTTGAAGATTGGAAAGAAAGTTTAGAGAAAATAGTTAGCTTAAATCCATCACATATATCAGCATACTCACTTATATTAGAAGAAGGTACAAAATTATATGAAATGTATGAAAATAATGAATTTAATGTTATAGATGAGGATACAGATATTAATATGTATAACTATACTATAAATTACTTAAAAAGTAATGGATATAACCAATATGAAATATCTAACTATGCAAAAGATAAATGTGAATGTGAACACAATATACTATACTGGAAATGTAATCATTATATAGGACTTGGGCCAGGTGCTTCAGGATATATAAATGATTTTAGATATAAGAATGTTGAATCTTTAAAAGAATATCATGAAAAATTATTTTTAAATGAGAAACCAATAGAAAGTAAAGAAAATTTAACTATAGATGATAAAATTCAAGAAAAAATATTTATGGGGCTTAGGATGAATGAAGGAATAAAGTTCAAAGATTTTAAAGAAGAATTTAATATAAATTTTAAGGAAAAATATAGTAAAAAAATAAAAAAATTAAAAGAAAGAAAACTTATAAATGAGGATATAACTGGGATTAGACTTACTCAGAAAGGAAGAGAAATATCAAATAGTATATTTATAGAATTTATAGATTAATTTAAGGGTGTTGACAAATAAAAAATATAATGATATATAATATATATAATCTTTTTAGCACTCGAATTTAGTGAGTGCTAACAGCGAGGAGGCGAAAAAATGGAACTAAACGAAAGAAAACTAAATATCCTCAAAGCTATAGTTAAAGATTATATAGAAACGGCTGAAGCTGTAGGCTCTAGAACTATATCAAAGAAACATGATCTAGGCGTTAGTGCAGCTACTATAAGAAATGAAATGGCTGATCTTGAAGAACTAGGCTATTTAATTCAGCCACATACATCTGCAGGTAGAGTTCCTTCTGAAAAGGGATATAAATTATATGTAGATTTGCTGATGTCTCAAAATGAGCTTAGAGATGATGAAAAGCTATTAATTGAACAATGTTTAGAAAAAAATGTAAATCATATAAAAGATTTAATTCATGAGACTTCTAAGTTATTATCTCAGCTTACTAATTATACAACAGTAGCTGTGACTAAAAGTTTAGTAAATCAAAGTGTTATAAAGCACATACAATTGGTAGGAATGGGTGACAATAAAATTCTACTAATAGTGGTCACAGACAAAGGTGATATAAAAAATGCAAATCTTTTAACTAACATTAATTTAGATCAATCTAAATTAAACCTAATTTCTGATAATCTTACAAATAAATTATCAGGAAAAAGCATAACAGAGCTAGACAATAGATTAATTGCATTTATAAAATATGAGATAAGTGAGTATTCAGCATTTATAGATGAACTTGTAAATACACTTAACTTTAATATATCAGAAGAAGACTTATCAGTATCATTAAATGGAGCTACCAATATATTTAGTTATCCGGAGTTTAACGATATAATAAAAGCGAAATCTTTTTTAAATATGCTTGAGAAAAAAGAAACTATAACTAGCATGGTTAGATCTAAAGGAATACAAAAGGATAATATAAATATAATAATAGGTAGTGACAATGACTGTGAGTTGGCTAAAGATTGCAGTATAGTTACAGCAACATATAATATTGATAAAGATTTAGTAGGTCGTATAAGTTTTATTGGTCCTACAAGAATGGATTATGCAAGAATCTATTCAATAGTCAATTATATGAGCCTATTATTTAATAGAAAGTAAATTTATAATAAAATAACTAAGGGGTGTAATATCTTGGAAGAAAATAACATACAACAAGAAGAGTTAAAAGAAGATAAAGGCACTTTAGAACAAGAATCTCAGACTGAAAAGATTGAGGACTGTCAAGAAGAGTGTAAGTGTGAAGAATCTAACCAAGGAGATAATATATCTGATATAAACTCTAAGTTAGAAGAAAATAAGCTAAAGGAAGAAATAGAATCACTTAATGATCAACATCAAAGGCTTCAAGCTGAATATGCAAACTATAGAAGAAGAACACAAGAGGAAAAAGAAACTATAGGTTTATTTGCAAATGAAAAAATGATAGGTGATTTAATACCAGTTATAGACAATATGGAAAGAGCATTAGATGCATGTGAAGATAAAGAAGATAACATGTATAAAGGTATAGATTTAGTTTATAAGCAACTTAAAGATACTCTAGTAAAATTTGGAGTAGAAGAAATAGAAGCTGAGGATGCAGATTTTGATCCAAATCTACACCTAGCAGTAATGCAAGAAAGTATAGATGGAGTTGAAGCCAACAAAGTAGTTATGGTTCTTCAAAAAGGATATAGGCTAGGAACAAAGGTACTAAGAGCTAGTATGGTTAAAGTTTCTTGCTAAAATAAGTTTATACAAAACATAAAATAATTAATAATTCTTCATATAAAAAATGAAGTTAAAATACTAAAATAAGAATATAAAAATTAATATATAACCAATTAAGGAGGATATTAATCATGGGAAAAGTGATAGGAATTGACTTAGGAACAACTAACTCTTGTGTTGCAGTACTTGAAGGTGGAGAAGCACAAGTTATAACAAATGCAGAAGGTATGAGAACTACTCCATCAGTAGTGGCATTTACTAAAGATGGTGAAAGAATAGTAGGAGAACCTGCAAAAAGACAAGCAGTTACTAATGCTGACAAAACAATAATATCTATAAAAACTCATATGGGAACAGACTATAAAGTTAATATAGATGGTAAAGATTATACTCCGCAAGAAATATCTGCAATAACTTTACAAAAATTAAAGGCTGATGCTGAAGCTTACTTAGGTCAACCAGTAACAGAAGCTGTTATAACAGTTCCAGCATACTTTACAGATGCTCAAAGACAAGCAACTAAAGATGCAGGTAGAATAGCAGGTCTTGATGTTAAGAGAATAATAAACGAACCAACTGCAGCAGCTCTTGCTTACGGTATGGATAAGTTAGATCAAGAAAAGAAAATATTAGTGTTTGACTTAGGTGGAGGAACATTTGACGTTTCGATACTTGAAATAGGAGATGGAACATTCGAAGTTTTAGCTACTGCTGGTAACAACAGATTAGGTGGAGACGACTTTGATCAAATAATAATAGATTATTTAGCTGAAGAATTTAAAAAGGCTGAAGGTGTAGACTTAAGAAATGATAAAATGGCTCTTCAAAGATTAAAAGAAGCTGCTGAAAAAGCTAAAAAAGAATTATCATCTACAATGTCTACAAATATAAACTTACCATTTATAACAGCTACAGCTGAAGGTCCAAAGCATATGAATTTAGACTTATCAAGAGCTAAGTTTGATGAATTAACTTCTAACTTAGTTGAAAAAACTATGGAACCAACAAGAAGAGCATTACAAGATGCAGGATTATCTACATCTGATATAGATGATGTATTATTAGTTGGAGGATCAACTAGAATACCAGCTGTTCAAGAAGCAGTTAAGAAGTTTATAGGAAAAGAAGCTCATAAAGGAATAAACCCAGATGAATGTGTTGCTGCAGGTGCTGCTATACAAGCGGGTGTTTTAACTGGAGAAGTTAATGATTTATTACTTCTTGATGTTACTCCTCTATCTTTAGGAATAGAAACTATGGGTAACGTAATGACTAAGATAATAGAAAGAAATACAACAATACCAACTAAGAAGTCTCAAGTATTCTCAACTGCTGCAGATAACCAAACTGCTGTTGATATACATGTACTTCAAGGTGAGAGAAGTATGTCTTATGATAATAGTACTTTAGGTAGATTCCAATTAACAGATATACCACCAGCACCAAGAGGAATACCTCAAATAGAAGTTACTTTCGATATAGATGCTAATGGTATAGTTCATGTTACTGCTAAAGATCTAGGAACAGGAAAAGAGCAAAAGGTAACTATAACTTCAGGAACTAATTTATCTGAAGAAGAAATAGAGAAAAAAGTAAAAGAAGCTGAAATGAATGCTGAAGCTGATAAGCAAAAGAAAGATAAAATAGAAGCATTAAATCAAGCTGATTCTACAATATATCAAACAGAAAAAACATTAAATGAATTAGGTGACAAAGTAAGTGCTGACGATAAGTCTGCAATAGAAACTGCCATATCTAATTTAAAAGCTGTTAAAGAAAAAGAAGATGCAACAGCTGAAGATATCAAGAAAGCTATGGATGAAGTAATGAATAAATTCCATAAAGTTTCTGAACAAATGTATCAACAAGCTGGGGATGAACAACAAGCTCCAGGACAAGAGCAAGCAGGATCAGCACAAGATGATAATGTAGTAGATGCTGACTTTACAGAAGTAAATGATGAAAAATAATTTACACAAATAGAAGTATTTGTATATAATAATATATATTAAAAGAAAAGAGTATCTTTTCTAAAGCAATAATTGCTTAAATAGAGATAATAGCTTGTAGTTTGATATTCTACAAGCTATTGTTTTGTAAAATGAAGGTGGTGGCAAAATTTGAGTACTAAAAGAGATTATTATGAAGTCCTTGGCGTTGATAAAAATGCAGACGCACAAGCGCTTAAAAAAGCATATAGAAAAATGGCGATGAAATATCATCCAGATAGAAATCCTGATAATAAAGAAGCTGAAGAAAAATTCAAAGAAGTAAATGAAGCATATGAAGTTTTATCAGACGATACTAAAAGAAGAACTTATGATCAATTTGGCCATGAAGGTGTAAATGGTCAAGGTGGATTTGGCCAAGGTGGATTTAGTGGTCAAGGATTCGGCGGATTTGAAGATATATTCGGAGACATGTTTGGTGATATATTCGGTGGAGGATTCGGCGGAGGAAGGGCTAGAAGAAGAGGTCCAGAACGCGGAGCTGATATTAGACAAGACGTAAATATAACTTTTGAAGAAGCTGCATTTGGTAAAAAAATGTCTATAAAAATAAATAGAAGTGAAGAGTGTAGTGAATGTAGCGGAAGTGGAGCTAAACCTGGAACATCAAAGAAAACTTGCCCTACTTGTAATGGAGCCGGTGAAGTTAGAACAGTACAAAGAACTCCATTTGGAAATATAGCAAGTTCTAGAACTTGTAGTGAGTGTAATGGAGAAGGCGAAGTAGTTGAATCTCCATGTAGTAAATGTAATGGACAGGGAAGTACTAGAAAAGTTAAGACTATAGAAGTTGATATACCAGCGGGTATAGATGATGGTCAAATGATAAAACTTTCAGGTCAAGGTGAACTTGGGAGTAAAGGTGGACCAAGAGGAGACCTTTATATAGTAGTAAATGTTAAATCTCATCCATTATTCACTAGAGAAGGAAATGATATCTACTTCGATATGCCAATTACATTTGTTCAGGCAGCATTAGGAGATGAGATAGAAGTTCCTACATTAGATGGAAAAGTTAAATATACAGTACCAGAAGGAACTCAAACTGGAACGGTATTTAGATTAAGAGAAAAAGGTATACCAAGACTAAGAGGAAACTCTAGAGGAGATCAATATATAAAAGTAGTTGTTGATACACCAAGAAAATTAAATGAAAAACAAAAAGATATATTAAGAGAATTCGCTAAAGAGTGTGGAGAAGAAGTTCATGAGAAGAAAAGAACTTTTGGTCAAAAAATCGAAGATATGTTTAGAAAAAAGTAAAAAGAAGTTCTAGGATATTTTCCTAGAACTTTTTTACACTTAAGGAAACTAAATTACTTCAATAACGATAAATAATTACTACACATAAGTAATATCCACTAACTTGGGGAGCGTAAAAAAGCTTTAGAGTAACGGATTAAGATGAAGTGTAGCGCCAACACAGTAGCTTAAGCGAAGCGAATTTTTTATATAAAGGAATATGTTACTCTACTAAATCATAATATATTTTAAGATGCTATTTTAGAATATAAAGGTGGGGGATGTATGGATACTTTATTTATAGAAGGTAAAGAAATTAAGACAAAGGAAGAACTTCATGAATTTTTAAAAAATAAATTAAAACATGAGTGCAATATAGAATTAAGTGAAGTTAATAATGAAGATTATTCTAGAGGAAAAAAACATAAGAACGTTCAGCACCAAGGACCTAAGCAAGTTTGTCTAAAATATATGTTTCCATATAAAATAGAGTTAAATCCAGGTGGTAAGCAGATGATATTTGGAGTATTAGTAGATGGCCATGGTCATCCTGTAAGAAATGCTATAATAAACTTTGAACTATCCGATTACGACTTAGGAACAATGACTTTTAGCCCAGCAATAAGTTTTGGAGATGGATGTTTTTTTACAACATTTATAGCTGAATGTTCTGGTAGCGGATGTATAAAAATAACTGCCCACGGAACAAATCTAGATAAGGTTATTCCTATCAAAGTAGAATATAACAATTGTTATTAAAGTGCTGATAATATATCAGCACTTTAATTTTTATATACTAAAATATGATTTTTTCGTTTATTGTTATACTTTGAGGTGATGATTTATTAGCTATTAGATTATGTAAAACTTTACCCGAAGCATATCCTATTTCATGAGGATTTTGCTCTATTACAATAGGCTTGCATGGAAGAAAATCCATGTATTGCTCAAATTCATTGTCATATAGAATAAGTTCTATATCATCAGGACACTTAAGACCTAGAGAATAGATTATTTTAATTAAGCTAAGTCCTGTCATTCCTCCATCGCAAATTATAGCTGAGATATCTTTATTTTTAGATAAAAAATTTTTTAATAGTTGAGTTCTATTTTCTAATTCGAATGGAAGAGTTAATTTTAACTGATCTCTTAATCCAACACTAGAACTTAAAGCTTTTTCATATCCATGTATTCTTTCACATACAGAGGATGCAATTTTAGGACTAGGACTAATAAAACCTATATTAGTATGGCCTTTATTAATTAAATACTCAGTGGCATTAAAAGCAGAATTAAAATGATCACTAGCAATATAGCTTATATCTAAACCTTCTAATTTTCTATCTATTAATACTGTAGGAAACTTATTAAGAGAAAGTTTTAAAATTTCAGGATTATATATTTGGTTATCACTAGGGAAAATAATTAAACCTCTACAATTCATATTTAAAGCTGTTTTTATAAGTTCTTTTTCTTTATCTTGGTCTGTATCGGTAATCATTAATACTAACTTAAAATCATTAGATTCAAGATATTCCTTAGCTCCATTTATTATATTTATAGCAAATCTACTATCTATCCATGGTATTAACATGCATATAATATTCTCATTTTTAGAATTAGAAATCTTAATAGAGTCTGTTGTATTTTTTAAAGATTTACAATGGGAATTTATATTATGATTTATAAAAGTTCCTTTTCCTTGAAGCCTGTAAACTAGACCTTCATTTTGAAGGGACTTTATTGCGTTTTTAGCTGAAATTCTACTTGCATCAAATTTAAGAGCTAATTGATTTTCAGATGGAAGTTTATAATTTGGAATATCTTTATTTTTATCAATAAGATCTAGTAAATATTCCTTAATTTTCATATATAATGGAGAATTTTTATCATTCATTAGCAAAGTTACCTCCTTGATATATACCAACAATATCAACTTAATATACAACTTTAAAAAGCATTATTGACTATAAAAAACATTGTTGATACAGTGTAATTAAGATAATTATACATGTATATTATTAAAGAATAAATAAATAAAAATATATCAAGTATATCAACTTGTATAAATTTTAAGTAGAAACAATAAAATATGACACTTAAAAAATTAAGTGCCATATCTGATAAATCAAAAAGTTTTTATTATAAAGATATAAAAGATAGAGTTTGGATTTGGCTAAGTATAGCTTGAGATAAGTTATCTATTTTATATTTTTCAATATCCATATCTTTTAAAGCTAAAAAAGTCAAAAATGCATTTACAGTAATTTTTTCATAGATATAAAAGTAAGTATTTTTATCTTTTAAATAGTCTTTATTTTTAATAGACTCATTTATAAGAATTAATTCATCTATAGTTGTAAGCATAACTGCTTTAACTGTAGTAGATTCCATATCCATATTACTTAAGCTTAAATTTTTATATTTATCACTAGCGAAATTATTAAGCTGAAGAAGAGTTTTATAAATATCTTTAGAGTTTGAATTTTTTAACTCTTCCCTAGTTTCTTTAGATATAAGATGAGCTCTTTCTTTTATTTGATTAATGTTTGATTTATAAAATTGAATTAAAGAATTAAATTTTTTATTGTCTTCTAACTCTTTTTCATTATTTTTTAATTCTAAATTACTATATTTTTTTGATACTTGTTGTAAGTCATTAAATAGTTTTATTGATTCAAGCTTATTCATACTAAATACCCCCAATGGTTGATTCGAATTAATGTTTATAGTAATTAGTATAAGGTATGGATTAAATATAATAAAGAAAATGTTTTCATAAAACTGTAGATTTTAAAGTTGAATATAAGATAAGTATAGAAAAAGTTAGATATTTGAACTTTTACTATTAAAATCATTAATATAATATAGAATTAAGGAGTTAATCAAAGAATTAAATTACTTTTCTAAAAAGTGATATATAAATAAATTAAAATATGATAAAGTTAAAAGTTTTTAAGGAGGAAAATATGTATTTTGTTGGAGTTGACATTGGGGGAACAGGGATTCAAGCTGGAATAGTTGATGAGTTTGGTAAAATTCTTTTTAGAAAAGAGTGCAAAACTGATATCGATGGTGGATTTGATAAGGTAATGGATGATATAAATACTCTAGTAAGGAGTTTATTAGAGGAGAATAACTTAAGTATAAACACTATAGAATCCATAGGTTTTGGTGTTCCAAGCTTTATAAACAAAACGGGATTAGTAACCTGTGTAAATTTAGGATGGTTTGAAGTTGATTTTATGGGTGCTTTAAAAAGAAGATTTCCTGAAGTTAAAGTTAATGCTGAAAATGATGCTACAGTAGCTGCACTTGGTGAAGCTAAATTTGGAAGTATGAAAGATGCTAGCGTTGCAGTTATGTATACTCTAGGTACTGGAGTTGGTGGTGGAATAATAATAAATGAAAAAGCATTTACAGGGGCTCACGGTATGGGATCTGAAATAGGTCATGCAATAATAGGAGAAAACTATTTTGATTGTAACTGTGGAAATAATGGATGTCTAGAAACTTTTTGCTCAGCAACTGCAATTATAAAGTATGCTAGAAAGCTAATAAAAGAAGGTAGAAAAAGTATAATACTAGATTTTGTTGAAGGTGATCTAGAACAAATAACTGCTAAGATTGTATTTGATGCCTATAGACAAGGTGATGAAGTAGCCATAAAGATAATTACTAGATTTAAAATGTATTTAGCTAAAGCGATGGCTAGTATTATAAATATATTAGATCCAGAGATTATATCTATTGGCGGAGGAGTATCTAGAGCATCTGATATCATACTTAAAGATATAGAACTAATTATAAGAGAGTATGTACTTTATAGGAATGAAGAGTTTGCAAAAGTTGTATGTGCTACTTTAGGGTCTGATGCGGGAATAATAGGAGCAGCATTTCTATAATATAAATATTTAAACTTGAGAAACGTGTTGGCGATATGAGCAAAGTAAACTTTATAATAAACAGCTATACTCATATTATAAAAACTGCACTAAATAAGTATATATGTGTAGAAAATTGACATTGAAAACGTTTCTAAATTATAATCGAAATATGAATAAGAAAACTTATATAAAAAGGTTTTAGGGGAGGACAATATGTTTTATACAATAGATAAACTTAGAAATAGAATACATGAGTTAGATAATTATAGATATAGAGATTTAATAGAGCTTGAATACTTTAATACTAAATTAAATGGTGATAGAGATATAAATCCTGAAATACCAACAGAATTTGATGGAGTAATAAGAACAGGGGAAACTTGGAAAGGTAGAGATTTATACCTTTGGATGAATAAAGTTGTAGAAGTACCTAAATCTTGGGGAGAAAATAAGGTAGTTGGTATATTTGATTTTGGGGAAACAGGAGCGGGTAACAACTCAGGGTTTGAATCGTTATTTTATTTAAATAATAAGCCATACCAAGGTGTTGATAGCAACCATAAAGAAGTATTTTTCCCAGAAGGGACTTCAGGAACTAACTTAGAGTTAATGTTTAGACTATGGACAGGACTTGAAGGTGGAGGAGTAAAAAGAGATCAAGAACATCGTATAAATAGAGCACAAATTGCATGGCTAGATGAAAAAATGGATGATTTATATTATAATGCAATGGTAATTTTAGAAACAATAGGGGAGTTAGATGAGTACTCTGTAGATAAAGTTAATTTAACAAAAATACTAAATGATGCTTTTAAATTTATAGATTGGTCTTACCCAGGAAGTGAATCATTCTATGAATCAGCTCATAAAGCAGCAGATTATTTAAATGAAGAAATAGATAAAATAGATAAGCACTCAGTAGTTAATGTAACTTGTATAGGTCATACTCATATAGATGTTGCATGGTTATGGAGATTAAAACATACTAGAGAAAAATGCGCTAGATCATTTTCTACAGTACTTAGGCTTATGGAAAGATATCCAGAGTATGTATTTTTACAAACACAGCCACAATTATATGAATATGTAAAAAATGATTATCCGGAATTATATGAAGCTATAAAACAAAAAGTAGCAGATGGTTCATGGGAGATTGATGGAGGTATGTGGTTAGAAGCAGATTGTAATATACCATCAGGAGAATCATTAGTTAGACAATTATTAGTTGGTTCAAGGTTCATAAAAGAAGAATTTAACAAAGATGTTGAATATTTATGGTTGCCAGATGTATTTGGCTATTCATGGGCTTTACCTCAAATATTAAAAAAATCAGGTATAAAAACATTTATGACTACAAAAATAAGCTGGAATCAATACAATAGAATGCCACACGATACATTTAACTGGAGAGGTATAGATGGTTCTGAAATATTAACTCACTTTATAACTACTCCAGAACCATGGAGTCAACCGGGATCATGGTTTTACACATATAATGGAAGGCTTACACCAAAAACTGTAAAAGGTGTATGGGATGCTTATACAGATAAAAACTTAACTAAAGATCTTTTAGTTTCTTATGGATTTGGAGATGGCGGTGGTGGTGTAAACCGTGAAATGCTAGAGTATAGAAGAAGATTAGATAAGATGCCAGGACTTCCAAATGTTAAAACAGGAAAAGCAGGAGAGTATTTCAAAGCTTTAAGAGAAAAAGTAGAAAATACTAACGAATATGTTCATACTTGGGATGGAGAATTATATTTAGAGTATCATAGGGGAACATATACAAGCCAAGCTTATACTAAAATGATGAATAGAAAATTAGAACTTTTATATAGAGAAACTGAATGGTTAGGAGCTGTAAATTCATTAATAAATAATGATTGGGCATTATATCCAAGTACTAACTTACTTAAAGGATGGAAAACTATACTTAGAAATCAATTCCATGATATAATACCAGGCTCTTCAATTACAGAAGTTTATGAAGATGCAAAAATAGAATATAAAGAAGCTGAGGATTTAGCACTTGATGCGAGGGATGAATTTAATAAAACGCTAGTGAATGAAAAAGAAGGAACTTTTACAGTTATAAATAATGCTAACTGGGATAGAACTGAAGTTGTAGAAATAGAAACTGATTTAGTAGGTAATTTCTATGATGAAGATGGAAATAAGTTAGAAGCACAAAAAGAAAAAGGAAAGTATATAGTAAAGGTTAAAGATGTTCCTTCAACAGGATGGAAAAGAATAACTTTAAAGGAAGAAGCTATAGAAGAAAATGGAGAAGTATTTAAATATAGTAAGTATGAAATAACTACTCCTAACTATAAAATAAAATGGAATGAAGTTGGTCAATTAACTTCTATATTTGATAAAACTAATAATAGAGAAGTATTAGCTAAAGGACAAAGAGGAAATGTTCTACAAATGTTTGAAGATAAGCCAATGGCACATGAAGCTTGGGATATAGATATCTATTACCAAGAAAAAATGAGAGAAGTTACTGATTTACAAAATATAGAGTTAATAGAGTGTAAAAACCTAAAAGCAGTTGTAAGATTTAGCTACAAATATATGAATACTACTATAAACCAAGACATGGTAGTGTATGCAGATAATAGAAGAATAGACTTTGTAACTAATGTTGACTGGAGAGAGCAAAAGCAATTATTAAAAGTAGCATTCCCAGTAGATGTAAGAAGTACAATGGCAACTTATGATGTTCAGTTTGGTAATGTTAAGAGACCTACTCATTGGAATACAAGTTGGGATATGGCAAGGTTTGAAACTGTAGCTCAACAATGGGTAGACTTATCTCAAAGAGATTATGGAGTAAGTTTATTAAATAACTGTAAGTATGGTCATGATATAAAAGATAATGTAATAAGATTAACATTATTGAAATCAGCTACTCATCCAGATCCAGTACAAGATCAAGGAGAGCAAAACTTCACTTACTCATTACTTCCACATAGCAAAGACTTCATTGAAGGTAATACAGTTAAAGCAGCTTATGAATTAAATCAACCATTAACTTATATAAATGGATGCATAAGAGAAGATATACCAAATAAGATGTTTAACTTCAATGATGCGTATGTATTAGTTGATGCTATAAAGAAATGTGAAGATGAAGATGCAGTGGTTATTCGTTTGCATGAATATGCAGGAAGTAAGCAATATGTAAATATAACTAGTGGATATGAAATAAATGCATGGCAAGAAACTGATTTAATGGAAAGAGCTATAGAAGAGTTAAGAAATGAAAAAGAAATAAACTTAACATTAACTCCTTATGAAATAAAAACAATAAAGATAAAAATGAATAAATAAGCTAACTATTTTAAATTTTATATATACTCCAAAGGTAACTTTCTTACTTTATACTAACTACGGTAAGGAAGTTACCTTAACTCTATAAAATAACAAAATTCAAATAAATATTATAAAATGGGGGACTAAAATAATGAGAAAAAAAGCGCACATAATATCTCATACACATTGGGACAGAGAATGGTATTTACCATATGAAACTCATCATATGATGCTTATAAAAACTATGGATACACTTTTAGATACTTTTGAAAATGATCATGAATTTAAATATTATCACTTAGATGGTCAAACTGTTTTATTAGAAGATTACCTAGAAGTAAGGCCACAGAGAAGAGAATTATTAGAAAAAGTAATAAAAGAAGGAAAATTAAAAATAGGTCCATGGTATGTATTACAGGATGAATTTTTAACTAGCAGTGAATCGAATATCAGAAATTTACAATACGGTCATAAAGATGCAGGAAAATATAACAAAGACGTAGCTAAGGTAGGATATTTCCCGGATTCTTTTGGAAATATGGGGCAAGCTCCTCAAATATTAAAACAAGCTGGGATATATACTGCAGCATTTGGAAGAGGTGTAAAGCCAACAGGATTTAATAATGAAGTAAGTGCAGATGATAAATTTGAATCACCATATTCAGAAATGTATTGGGAATCACCAGATGGATCAAGAGTATTAGGTATATTATTTGCAAATTGGTATTGTAATGGAATGGAAGTTCCTGTATATGCTGATGAAGCAAAGGAGTATTGGGATAAAAGACTAAATGATGCATCAAAGTTTGCATCTTCTAATCAATTATTATTTATGAATGGGTGTGATCATCAACCAATACAAACAGATTTATCTAAGGCAATAAATACTGCAAAAGATTTATACGATGATATAGAATTTGTACATTCTAATTTTGATGACTATGTAAAAGAATTAAGAGAAAATATGAATGATGATTTACAAGTTATAAAAGGAGAGCTTAGAAGTCAACAAACTGATGGATGGTATACATTAGTAAATACTGCTTCAGCTAGAGTTTATTTGAAACAGTGGAATCAATTATGCCAAACTTTATTTGAAAAAGTAGCTGAACCATTAGCAACTATGGCACACAGCTTTGGATTTGAATATCCTCATCACTTATTTGAATATGGGTGGAAATCTTTAATGAAAAATCATCCTCATGATAGTATATGTGGTTGTAGTGTAGATGAAGTACACAGAGAAATGGTAGCAAGATTTGATAAAGCAAAAGACGTTGCAAAGTATATAATAAATGAAAGTTTAATGTATTTAGGTAGTCAAATTAATACAGAAAAATTTTTACAATTAGGTGAAGAAGTACATCCGTTTATGGTAGTAAATACTACAGGATATGATAGATGTTCAGTAGTAGCTACTGATATTAAGCTTTATAAAAAGTATTTCAGAGAAGGTCATCCTAATGAAATAGCTAAGGAAATGAGGAAGGTATCATTACCTAAATTTAAAGTAGTAGATATAGATGGAAATAAAATAGATGCAAAAATAACTGATTTAGGAATAAAGTTTGATTATGATTTACCAGATGATAAATTCAGACAGCCATACTATTGTAGATTAGTTAGAGTAGAACTTGAAACTAAAAATATAAAATCATTTGGATGGGATACATATGCTTTAGTAAAAGATGATGAAAGTATAGACAATGAATCTAAAAATTCATTAGTAAACGAAAATACATTAGAAAATGAAAATATAAAAGTTAAAATAAATGAAAATGGATCAGTTAATATACTAGATAAAAATACTAATAAAGAATTTAAAGACTTATGTATATATGAAAATACTGGTGATATAGGGAATGAATATATTTATATGAAACCAGTTGGAGAAGTGCCTTTAACTACAAAAGATATAAAAGCAGATATAAAAGTAGTTGAGGACTTACCTTATAAAGCAGTAGTTGAAATTATTCATAATTTTGAAGTACCATCTAGTGCAAATGAATTATTAAATGAAGAGATAGAAGAAGTTTTAGAATTTAAACATAGAAAATCTCAAAGACTTAAAGAAACTGTAACATTAATAATAAAGACAACTTTAACGTTAGAAAAATCATCTAAAGGATTAAAAATAAAATCATCATTTAATAATATAGCTAAAGACCATAGAATGAGAATGTTATTTGCTACAGATATAAAATCTGATGTTCATTTTGCAGAATCTATCTTTGAGGTAGCAAAAAGAAGTAATACTACTTATGAAACTTGGGAAAATCCAAGTAACTGCCAACATCAACATAGTTTTGTAAATGTTCATAATGAAGACTATGGTATTACAATAGCAAACAAAGGTTTAAACGAGTATGAGATGTTAAATGATAAAAGAAATCATATAGCTGTAACTCTTCTTAGAAGTGTTAGAGAGCTAGGAGACTGGGGAGTGTTTGAAACTCCCCAAGCACAGTGTCAAGGACAATATGAAGCAGAATTAGAAATTATAACTCATGGACGAAATATGTATGAATCATTTAGAGAAGCTAACATGTTCCAAGTGCCAGTAATCACTAAACAACTAGATCTTAAGGCAGATGGAATAAGTCATAATTATAATTTATTAGACATTGAAGGTAAGGAGATAATGTGGTCTACATTAAAGTTAAATGAAAATAATAAGACAATACTTAGAGTATTTAATGCATCAGATGAAGATTCTTCATTAAATATAAATAAGTGTGAAATAAAAGGTAAAAAGTACAAAACAAATATATTGGAAGAAGATATGAAAAATATCATAGAAGATTCAATTAGTTTAACAAAATCTGAAATAGCAACGATAGCTATAGGAAATTAGTAAAAGGCTGTCTTAAAAGGCAGCTTTTTTATATACTATAAAATTTAAGAAATATGAGCAAGATTAATTTTAAGGAGATAATATGTTTATGGAACCATTATTTTTAAAGCCTTTATTTATGTATAGAATATGGGGCGGAAGCGAGTTAAAAAATAAATTTAATTACGATATTCCATCTGATAATACAGGGGAATGTTGGGCTATAAGTTCTCATGAAAATGGAGATTGTGAAATACAAAATGGAAAGTATAAAGGAAAAACATTATCTAGAGTTTGGAATGAAAATAGAGAATTATTTGGGAATATAGGAGGAGAAAAATTCCCTTTACTTACTAAAATATTAGATGCAAATGATAATTTATCAGTTCAAGTTCATCCAGATGATAAATACGCTAAAGTAAATGAAAATGGAGAACTTGGAAAAACAGAATGTTGGTATATTATAGATTGTGATGATGATGCAGAGATGATATTTGGACATAATGCTAAAAATAAAGAAGAATTACAAAAAATGATAGAAAACGATGAGTGGGATAATCTTCTTAGAAGAGTTAAAATTAAAAAGGGAGATTTTTTCTATGTTCCAAGCGGAACTATACACGCGTTATGTAAAGGAACCTTAGTTTTAGAAACTCAACAAAACTCAGATACTACATATAGAGTTTATGATTATGATAGAGTTGATAATGATGGAAATAAACGTGAATTACATGTACAAAAATCAATAGATGTTTCAACAGTTCCTCATATCGAAGATAATAATAACTATAGTGTAGTTTCAAAGGATACATATAAATGTACAACTTTTATAAGTAATGAATTCTTTAGTGTACATAAGCTAGATATATTTGGAGAATGTAAATTTACACATGATAAACCATTTACGTTATATAGTGTCTTAGAAGGTAGTGGTAAAATACATTTAGACTCTAGAGAATATTTATTAAATAAGGGAGTTAATTTTATATTACCATTTGAGATAAAAGACTTTAAAATAGAAGGTAATATGGAAATAATTTGCTCTCATATTTAATATTTGAAAATAAAGGTTTTAAGTTTATTATAAAATAGGCTTAAAACTTTTATTTTAATATATTATAATGTAACTAGGGAAAATGTTTTATACTGAAATGATAATAAACAAAAATACAACTGGGGTGATTTTATGAAATTAGATGGAATACTAATCAATTTTTGTGAGTGGATTTACAGATTTTTAATACTCAACTTTCTATGGGTTGCATTTACCGTAATGGGAGGTGTAGTACTAGGTATTATGCCAGCAACAGTAACAACATTTTATATACTAAGAAAGTGGGTTCAAGGCGAGTTAGATATACCTATATTTAAAACATTTAAAGATGTATATATAAAGGAATTTAAAAATACTAATAAATGTGGTCTGTTTTTTGTTGGTGTATTTATATTTTTAGCAATGGATCTTAATATTTTATATAAAATGGAAGCTTTATATTCAACAGCGCTATATATATTAGTAATGGCAGTATTATTCTTTGTAAGTGTAGCATTTATTTACTTCTTCCCTACATATGTGCACTTTGAATTGAGTATAAAAGATTATATAAAGAACTCATTTATACTAGCATTAACTAGTCCAATGCAAACAGTCCTAATAGGAATAGGATTTGGATTAATTTATTATTTTGTAAAAGGTAGTCCAGGATTAATTCCATTTTTCTTTATGGTTATACCGTCTTATTGGGTAATGCATATATTATACAAGAGATTTTTACATTTAAAGAAAACTCTTAGCGCATAGGGAGTGGCGACTTGAAAAGACTATACACTAAGTATATAAAAAATAAATTATTCAATAAAATGTTACTTATATATTCAGCTATAACCATAATATCTATATTTTTACTAGCAAATATATTTTTAAGTTACTATATAGAAAATGAAATTCAAAATGAGCTAAATATCCATTCAGAAGTAATATTTAATATAGAAAAAAGATTTGAAGAACAAAATACAATCAGTAATTCAATTATAAATGGTGTAAATACGCAATCGGATGTAACAAATGAAATTCAGGTTTTAACAACATCATCATATGAAGAATATTTAAGTTATAAATTAGACAGATTCTCAATTAGAAGCAAAACTCCAATTGATTTAAAGTACTTGCTAGATACGATGCTATCTAATAGAAGTGATGTTTTAGCAGTAGTAGTTAATGATAAGGATAAGGAATATAAAAGTGAGATAGTCTTAAATCATAATAAGTGGTACAACTTAAAAAAGCAAAACTCATCGATGAGAAAAATTACAAAGCCTATAAAAAATGTAGATTCTATGTATACAATAGGGTATCTGGATATATATTTTGATATAAATGAATTAAATAAAATACTAAAAAACACAAACTTAAAGGGAGATTTAGTTATTTGTGATGAAAATAAAGATATAGTATTTAGTTCAGATAAAAATATTAAAAAAGATTACATTAAAAAAATAGGACAAGAAAGTTATTCGCCAAAAAATAATACTATACATGTTAAAACTTTGCTTGATAATGAGCCTATAATTAGCCTTAAAGAGGATGCTCAAACCAAACTTAAATATATAAGTTTAATAAATAATGAAGCCTTAGGTATAAAAAGTATTGTATTAAAAATAGGAATTATATCTTTAATATGTATTCTAACAATAATATTAATTACTTATTTTATAATACAAAGATATTCATTAAAATTAAAAAAAATGATGCGATGTATAGACGAAATTAAAAAAGGGAACTTAGATGCGAGATTTAATATAGAAAAAGAAGATGATGAGTTAGACATGATAGCTATGGGAATAGATAAAATGAGTGAAAGTCTACAATATAATATAAATAAAAATTATATATCTCAGGTTAAACAAAAGCAAGCAGAAATAAATGCACTTCAAGCACAGATAAAGCCTCATTTTTTATATAACATGTTAGAAGTTATAAGAATGTGTGCACTTTCTAGTAAGAATACAGAAGTAGCAGGTATGATATACAGTTTAGCAGGTATGTTTAGGTATTCTACTTATAACAATGGAAGTATGGTCTTATTAAGTGAAGAAATAAAATATTGTAAGATGTATTTAAATCTATGTTGTACAAGGTATAAAGGAATATTTGACTATACTATAAATATTGATGAAGAATCAATGGATTATATAGTACCAAAATTTATTTTACAGCCAATAGTTGAAAATGTTATAAACCATGGTATAAGAAAAGATCGAAGCGATAATAAGATACAAATAGACGTAATAAAGTTAAATGAAGATATTGAAATCGTTATAAAAGATAATGGGGTTGGAATAAATGAAAAAGTCTTATTAATGATTAAAGAACAACTTGTAAAAAACCTACAAAAAACAAATTCAATAGGATTAATGAATATAAATAACAGATTAAAATTAAAATTTGGAGATAGCTATGGGTTAGAAATCAGTAGCAAAGAGTTTGAATGGACTATTGTAAAAATCAAGCTACCAATTTTAAAGGATGGGGATGAAGATGTATAGTGTATATTTATTAGACGATGAGCCATTTATATTAGAAGGATTAAGATACATCGTTCCTTGGGAAGAATATGGTTTTAATATTGTTGGAAGTGCAGGTAATGGAGAAGATGGATTTAATGAGATAATAAAATGTGATATTGATTTAATAATAACAGATATAATGATGCCTAAAATGACAGGTTTAGAATTAATTAGTAAATTAAAAGAAGAAAATTATGATACTAACTTTATAGTACTTAGTGCATTTCAAGAGTTTAAATACGCTAAACGTGCTATGAATATGGGTGCAGAAAATTATTTACTAAAACCGATAGATACAGATGAATTATCTGAAAACTTAAAAAATGTATACAAAAATATAAAACTAAAAGAAAAAAATATACTAGATAAAAGCATAGTAAAAAATAACCTACTATTAAAATTATTAACTGAAGAATACGAAGAAAGTACTACAAGTGATTTAGAGGAATTAAATATAGTATTTAAAGAAGATAATTATTGTGTAGCTATGATAGAGCTAAGTGACATATCTTGCGATATAAGCATCATATTAAAAGAAAAAATAAAAAATAATAAATTTATATACTGTATAAAATCTAAATCTAGAGCTTTACTAATTGTTAATGAAAAAAATAAAGATATATTAACAAGTGAATTATCTCAACTTAAAGCCGATATAATGAAAGAAAGCAATTCTTTAGTTTATATAAGTGTAGGCAAATATGTAGATTCAGTTAAAGATATATACAAAAGTTATAAAGCTTCATTAGAAATTAATGAATATAAAATGATATGTTCAGATAAATCGTGGGTTAAAATTTATAAAGAGCAGGGATTAAAACAAAATGATACGTATATAGAGTTTGAAGAGTTAAAAAAAATGTTAGTAAATAAAGATATATCTAAAACTTCAGACTACATTAATCAAATTTTTAGAGAACTAAAAAGTGAAGAAGATTTAACTCCAAAACAAATTAAAATGAAATCAGTAGAAATATTTTTAAATGTCTATAATTATTTTAATGAATCTAAAATTATAAAAGATTTGCATAAATATTTTGAATGTATAGTAAATAATCATAGTACTGTAGATGAAATAGAGCTTCAATTAATTAATATGCTTAAGCATATACAAACTAAATTAGAACAAGCAAACGAAAGCATAAGCCCTGTTATATTAAAGTTACTAGAGTATATAGAAGATAATTATAAACATGATTTAAATTTAAAAGAAATAAGCGATAAATTAAATATTAATGCTATATATTTAGGCCAGTTATTCCAAAGAGAAACGGGAACATTATTTTCAGATTATATAAATAACTTTAGAGTTAATAAAGCTAAAAAATTATTATCAGATACAACTCTTAAAGCTAGTGAAATAGGGATTTTAGTGGGGTATACCAATAAAAATTATTTTTATCGTAAATTCAAAAATATTGTTGGAGTAACTCCAAGTGAGTGGAGAAAAATTAATTTATAATTATAAATTAATTAAAAAAGGTTGGTAATAAGTTATTACTAACCTTTTTTATGTGTTTTATAAAAAATAGTTTCGGAAAACGTATACTTAGTAAGATTTGTGTAGCTAATCTAATAATTGTAAACTTTAGAAAACATTTGCCTGATGGTAAAATATAAGTAAAGAGAGGGGTGGATAT
Source organism: Clostridium sp. CCUG 7971 (assembly GCF_017590215.1). GTDB lineage: Bacteria > Bacillota > Clostridia > Peptostreptococcales > Peptostreptococcaceae > Faecalimicrobium. The sequence continues at coordinate 39,524 of NZ_JAFFPK010000008.1, read as the reverse complement.
AGTGAAAAAATTTCTAAAGAAATTATGGAAAAACAAATCATGGCTATTGATGGTTTTACCAGGAACTATATGGTTATTAATATTCTCATACTTACCAATGTTTGGTACAGTATTAGCATTTAAAGACTTTAAAATAAGTTCGGGTGGATTTATAGAAAGTTTAATTAATAGTAAATGGGTAGGGTTTGATAACTTTGAATTCTTATTTAGTAGTGGAGATGCATTTAGAATCACTAGAAATACTGTTGTATACAATTTAGTATTCATACTATTAGGACTAATATTTGCAGTATTTGTAGCTATAGCACTTAGCGAAATATCGAATAAAAAATTGGGGAAAATATATCAAACTAGTATGTTATTCCCTCACTTCTTATCGTGGGTTATAGTAAGTTACTTTGTATTTAGTTTCTTAAGCTTTGATAAAGGAATGCTTAATTCAGTATTAGGCGCATTTGGGGTAGATCCTGTGTCTTGGTATAGTGAACCGAAACATTGGCCAGGAATACTTGTATTTATGAATATATGGAAAGGTGTTGGATATGGAAGTATAGTTTATTTAGCGGCAATAGTAGGTATTGATAAAACTTATTATGAAGCAGCGACAATAGATGGAGCTAGTAAATGGCAACAAATAAAAAATATAACTATACCTTTAATAGTACCTTTAATGATAATACTTACAATAATGGCAATCGGAGGAATATTCAGATCAGACTTTGGATTATTCTATCAAGTACCAAGAAACTCAGCTGTTTTATATCCTGTAACAGATGTTATAGATACATATATTTATAAAGGACTTATGAATATGGGGAATATAGGAATGAGTACAGCAGCAGGTTTATATCAAGCTATAGTAGGATTTATATTAATAATGGCTACAAACTTTGCAGTTAAGAAAATAGATCCTGAATATGGTTTATTCTAAAATAGAAGGGGGAGAGGCATTTATTTGCCGATAAAATATGGATTCACAAGCAATTAAAAAAGATGCAAAAAAGCCAGTACGCTCTTCTAAGAAAAAGAAAAAGGCTTATAATGAAGGGTTTACAGGTATAACAAATATAATAACAAACATAATATTAGCGATATTCTCAATAGCATGCATATTCCCATTTGTATTTGTTATTGTAATATCTTTAACATCAGAACAATCGTTAATACAACATGGGTATTCTATATTCCCAAAAGAGTGGAGTTTAGATGCTTATAAATATTTAATTGAATCAGGTGGGCAATTAGCTCAATCTTATATAGTAACAATAATTGTAACAGTATTAGGAACTTTAATAAATGTAAGTATGGTATCTACATATGCATATGCAATATCTAGACCAAACTTCGCATTTAGAAAACAGTTTATGTTCTTAGTATTCTTTACTATGTTATTTGGAGGAGGTATGGTTCCTTCATACATAGTTATGACTCAAGTATTAGGTCTTAAAAATACTATATGGGCATTAATATTACCGCTAGCATTTAATTCATTTAACATAATAGTAATGAGAACATTCTTCCAAAAGTCTGTTCCAGAGTCAATAATAGAGTCAGCTAGAATAGATGGTGCAAGTGAGTTTAAGATATTTATAAAGATGGTTATACCACTAGCTCTACCGGGTATAGCAACAATAGCATTATTCTCTACATTAGCATATTGGAATGACTGGTTTAATGCAATGCTATATGTTGATTATCAAGAATTAGTTCCACTACAACACATGCTTATGAAGATAGAAAAGAATATGGAATTTATAAGGCAAAATGCAATGTTAAGTGGACAAGTTATGTCAACATTACCTCAAGAATCTGTTAGAATGGCAATGGTAGTAATATCAACATTACCAATAGCATGTACATATCCATTCTTCCAAAAATACTTTATAAGCGGATTAACTATAGGTGGGGTAAAAGAGTAATAAAATATACATTAAAAAAATAATAAGTGGGGGATTTTATTATGAAATTCAAAAAAATATCTAGTTTATTTTTAGCAGTAACAATAGCATCATCAGCGATACTTACAGGATGCTCAAGCACTAAAAAGTCTGATGAAGCTAAAAAAGGTAATGGAGACAATGTTGAATTAGTGTGGTATATGATAGGAACTCCACAACCAGACCAAGCAAAGGTTATGGAAGAAGTAAACAAATATACAGCGGAAAAAATAGGTGTCACATTAGATTTAAGAATGGTTGACTGGGGTGATTATGGTCAAAAAATGCAAGTTATAACTTCTTCAGGTGAACCATTTGATATAGCATTTGCAAGTGACTATGCATTAAATGCTCAAAAAGGAGCTTACTTAGAAATAAGTGATTTATTAGAAAAGAATGGAAAAGAATTAAAAGAAGCTATAAATCCTTTATTCTTAGAAGGAGCTTCTATAAATGGAAAATTATACGGAGTGCCAGCTAATAAAGAAGTTGGACAACAAATGGTTTGGGCTTACAATGCAGATATGGCAAAAGAGATTGGTGTAGATATGACTAATGTTAAAACATTAGAAGATTTAGAAAAAGTATTAGAAGTAGTTAAAGCTAAAAAGCCAGACTTAAAAATGCCTATGTCAGCAGGATCAACTTTTGTACCATATATGCCATATGATTTATTATTAGGAGAAAATTTACCATTTGGTATAGCTTTAGAGGGTGATACAACTAAGGTTGTAAATATATATGAACAAAAAGATGTTAAAAAGACTTTAGATACATTAAGAAGATTCTACCAAAAAGGATTTATACATACACAAGCTTCAACAGATACAGATCCACATGAAATGAGTGTTCAAAACTGGTTTGTTAGAAAAGAACAATATGCACCAGGTGCAGGAGAAATGTGGTCTTCAAATGCAGGATATCCAATTAAATATAGTGAAATGCATGATCCTTTAACTATAAATAACTCTGTTACAGGTTCTGTAATGTCAATATCAGCAGCATCTAAACATCCAGAAGAAGCTATGAAATTCTTAAACTTATTAAATACAGATGAGTACTTAAGAAACTTAATAGATAGAGGAATAGAAGATGTTCACTACAAGACTAATGAAGATAAAACTATAACTAAAACTGAAGAAGCTAAAGCTTATAACATGCCTTCTTGGGCTTTAGGAAATGTATTTTTAACTAAAAACTTCGATACTGACCCTAAGGATAGAATAGAACAATATGAAAAATTCAATGAAAAAGCAGTGGCATCTCCAACATTAGGATTCTATGTAGATACAACTGATATAAGTACAGAATTAGCAACTATATCTAATATAGTTCAAGAATTTAAAGCTCCATTATTCACAGGATCTGTAGATACAGATAAATACTTAGGAGAATTAAATAAGAAATTAAAATCTGCTGGGATTGATAAAGTTATGGCTAATATACAAGAACAATACAACAAGTGGATGGCAGATCAAAAAAAATAATAAATAACTAATAAAATAACATTAAATTTATATATCAAGGTATTCTTCTACAAAATAGTAGTAGAATACCTTGATTAATATAGGGGGACAAAATGTATAACTCAATAAATGTATTAGTACAAGAAGTGAAAGATAAGCTAAAAGATGATGTAAAACTAGGAGAAATGTTTGAAAAATGTTTCTTAAATACTATAAATACAACTGTTAAAAGAATGAATGATGGTACAACATATGTATTAACAGGGGATATACCAGCTATGTGGTTAAGAGACTCTGTATGCCAAATTAGACCATATTTAGTTTTAGCTAATGAAGATGAAGAAATCGCTGATATGATAGAAGGGTTAGTTGAAAGACAATTTAGATATATACTAGTTGACCCATATGCAAATGCATTTAATGAAGATGCAAATGGTATGGGGCATCAAAGTGATTTAACCAATATGAAGCCTGAAATATGGGAGAGAAAATATGAGATAGACTCTTTATGCTTCCCAATACAATTAAGTTACTTATTATATAAAAATACGGGAAGAACAACTCAATTTAATGAAACTTTTAAAAAGGCAGCACATACAATAATTGATTTGTGGAAAGTGGAACAAAATCATGAAGAGAACTCTCCATATATATTTGAAAGACTTGATTGTCGTCAATTAGATACATTAGCAAGAAGTGGTAAAGGGCCAATGCATAAAGAAACAGGAATGACTTGGTGTGGGTTTAGACCAAGTGATGATGCGTGCCAATATAGCTACTTAGTACCATCTAATATGTTTGCAGTAGTAGTACTAAATTATATCGATGAAATCGCTAAAGAAATATTAAATGATGGTGAACTATCTAAATGCGCAAGAGAATTAAGTGATGAAATAAATGAAGGAATACAAAAGCATGCAGTATATAACCATCCAAGATGTGGAGAAATATATGCATATGAAGTAGATGGATTAGGCAACTACAACTTAATGGATGATGCAAATCTTCCGAGTTTATTGGCGATACCATACTTAGGGTATGCAGACTTAGATGATGAAAAATATGTTAATACAAGAAACTTCATACTAAGCACTGAAAACTCAGAGTTCCATATAGGAAAATTTGCATCCGGTGTAGGAAGCCCTCACACTCCTGAAGGTTATATATGGCATATATCACTTGCTATGCAAGGCTTAACAACTAATGATATGAATAAAAAGAAAGAATTATTAGAAACTATGAAAAATACAGATGCAGGAACATATTTAATGCATGAAGGATTCCATCCAGATGACCCAAGTAAATTCACAAGAGATTGGTTTTCTTGGGCAAATATGATGTTTTGTGAATTAGTATTAGATTACTGTGGGATAAAAGTTAAAAAATAAAAGTTATAAAAGCTATATAGCTATAGGTATAGTTATATAGCTTTTTTTATAACATAGATCGATTAAGTTAATTAAGAGAATTTTATGGAGGAGTTAACATGAATTATAAATTTCCAAATGATTTTTGGTGGGGAAGTGCATCATCAGCAACGCAGATGGAAGGTGCATATAATATTGAAGGAAAAGAACAAAATATATGGGACTACTGGTATGAAATAGAACCAGAAAAATTTCACAATAATATAGGTCCTTATAATACTAGTAATTTTTATTATAAATATAAAGATGATATAAAGTTAATGAAAGATTTTTCACATAATTCATTTAGATTTTCTATAAGTTGGTCTAGGCTTATAAATGAAGACCAAAGTGTAAATGAATACGCAGTTAAATTTTATAATGACGTAATAAATACTATGATAGAAAATAATGTAGAACCATTTATAAATTTATTCCATTTTGATATGCCTATGTATCTACAAAATATAGGAGGGTGGGAAAATCGGGAGGTTGTAACTTGTTATCAAAATTTTGCTAAAAAATGTTTTGAGTTATTTGGAGATAGAGTTAAAAAATGGTTTACTCATAATGAGCCGATAGTTCCAGTTGAATGTGGGTACTTAGGTCATTACCACTATCCATGTGTAGTTGATTTTAAAAGAGCAGTACAAGTTGGATACCATATAATGTTATCTAGTTCATTAGCTATTATGGAATATAAAAAATTAAATCAAGGCGGGGAAATAGGAATAATAATAAACTTAACACCATCATACCCAAGAAGTAATAGTGAAGAGGACTTAAAAGCGTCTAATATAGCTGATTTAATACTAAATAGGTCATTCTTAGACACATCTGTCTTGGGAGAATTTCCTGGGGAATTAATAGAATTTGTAAAAGAACAAAATCTGATGCCTGATTTTACAAAAGAAGATTTAGATATAATAAAACATAATATAGTAGACTTATTAGGAGTAAATTACTATCAGCCAAGAAGAGTAAAGGCTAAGGAAAGCAATGTTGAAGAAGGAGAACTTTTAACACCAGAATCATTCTTTGATTTTTATGATATGCCTGGAAAGAAAATAAACCCTCATAGAGGTTGGGAAATATATGAAAAGGGAATTTACGATTTATCTATAAATATTAGAGACAATTATAATAATATTCCATTCTTTATATCTGAAAATGGTATGGGTGTAGAAGGTGAAGATAAATTTAAGACAAATGGAAAAATAGAAGATGATTACCGCATAGAGTTTATAAGTGAGCACTTGAAATGGGTACATAAAGCACTTGAAGAAGGATGTAATTTAAAAGGATATCATTTATGGACATTTATGGATAACTGGTCTTGGTTAAATGCTTATAAAAATAGATATGGATTTATAGAGGTTGATATAAATAACGATTTTAAAAGAATACCTAAAAAAAGCGCTTATTGGTTTAAAGAAGTTATAGAAAATAATGGATTTTAATTTTGAAAATTTACAAAACATGGGGGAATTATGTACTATATAGTTTTTGATATTGGAGGAACATCTATAAAATATAGTTTAATGAATAAAGAAGGAGATATGATAGTTTCTAATTCTTTAAAAACACCTAATCAAGGTAAAGGGAAAACGCAAAAGATACTTGTAGATATAATAAATGAATATAAAAAATTATACAATATTGAAGGTGTAGCCATGAGTGTTCCTGGAGGTATTGACGATGATGGATATATTCATTTTATGGGACAAGTAACAGACTTTCAAGATATGTATCTTAATAGGTACATAAAAGAACATACCGGACTTCATTGTGCTTACGATAATGATGTTAACTGTGTAGCAATGGCTGAAAAATATATGGGAAATGCAGTAGATAATAAAAACTTTGTATGTATAACTATAGGGACAGGAATTGGTGGAGGTGTATTTATAAATAACCAATTATATAGAGGATACAGAGGTATGGCTGGAGAATTTGGGATAAATATATTAGAACATAGAATATCAGAATTAGAAAATTTAGAGTATAAAACTTTTAGTAGATTAGGTTCAACATACAATCTAGTATCAAAAGTCAATAATCTTAAGGGGACTAACCTAGATGGCAAGGAAGTTTTTGAATTAGCTGAAAATGGAGATGTAGAAGTCCAAAAGTTGATAGAAGATTTTTATTTCTCGTTAGCAGTTGGTATTTATAATATTGTTTATAGTTTTGCGCCAGAGAAGATTTTAATCGGTGGAGGATTAAGTGTAAGAAATGATTTAGTTGAAAATATAGAGAAAAAATTAGAACTTTTAAATAAAGATATTCTAAAATTTGTCAAAATTGATACTTGTAAATTCCAAAATGACTCAGGTAAAATAGGAGCTTTATATAATTATATTAATAAATATAAGATAGAAACTTCAAGTAGCTAGGTTTATCTATAAAAAATACAATAGAAATAAGTTGCTGGTTTTAAGTTAGAAAAAGCGAATTATAAATGATAAATATAATTCGCTTTAATATATAAAATAATCAATATGGGGAGGAAACCTATGAAACACAGAAAGTTTATTTCATCAGCAATAGCTGCAATGATGCTTTTTAGTGCTATACCAAGTACAAGTTATGCAATATTAGAATCAGATATAGAAGTACAAGAAAAAACAGGACAACCATTTTCATCGTATTGGTATCCAAATGAATTATTAAAGTGGAACCCACAAACTGATAAAGACGCAAAGTTTAACGTTGGAACAGTACCTCTTCAAGAAAGAACAGATGGAGAAAAATTAAAGAACTCACAAAGTGAAGATGCTAAAGTTATATCTTTAGCTATAGCTAATAAAACAACTAGCTCTACTCCATCTCAAGGAAAAGATAAATTTGATGGATACAATTTTAGTTATTGGCAATATATAGACACACTAGTTTCATGGGGAGGATCTGGTGGAGAAGGTCTAATATTAAGTCCAAGTGCAGACTTAATAGATTCAGCTCATATTAATGGAGTTCCAGTTTTAGGAACTGTATTTTTCCCACCACTAGAGTATGGAGGAAGATATGAGTGGATGGAGGAGTTTTTACAAAAGAGTAAAGATGGAACATTCCCTATGGCTGATAAGCTAGTTGAAGTAGCAAAGTACTATAATTTTGATGGATGGTTTATAAATCAAGAGACAGGTGATAGAGAAACTATTAAACCTGAGCTAGCAAAATTAATGAAGGAATTTTTAGCATATTTACAAAAGATAAAATCTGATAATATGGAAATTATTTGGTATGATTCTATGATTGATGATGGAAGAGTATTTTGGCAAAATAGGTTAAATGATTATAATAAGGATTTTTTAGGAACTAATAAGAAAACGTTATCAGACGGGATGTTCTTAAACTTCTGGTGGACTAATGAAAAGTATGGAGCTGTAGATCCTGAAAATACTCAAAATAGAATTCCTTATACTGTAACGGGTAAAGAGTTAAAAGAATCAGCTAAGCTTGCTAAGCGAATGAAAAGAAGCCCATACGACTTATATGCAGGAGTTGATGTACAAGCTGACGGATATAATACAAAAATTAAATGGGATTATTTATTCCCAGAAGGTCAAGATGCAAATACATCTTTAGGATTATACTGCCCTTCATGGACTTATGATTCATCAAAAGATTTTGACGAATTTTTGGCAAAAGAGAATAAGTTCTGGGTAAATGAAAGTGGAGATCCAAGGGAAAAGGGTGAAGACGATTGGAAAGGTATATCTAACTACATAGTAGAAAAATCTCCTGTAACATCTTTACCATTTGTAACAAATTTCTCTATGGGTAATGGTAAGTTCTTTAATGTAAATGGAAAGCAAGTTTCAGATGATGAATGGAACCATAGAGGCATGATGGATGTAATGCCAACTTATAGATGGGTAATAGATAATAAGAAAAATAACTTAAGTGCAGATGTAGATTATACTGATAGTTTCTATGGAGGAAATTCTATAGCGCTTAGAGGTAAGTTAGAAAATGGTGGAAAAAGTACTATAAAACTATATGCTTCAGAAGTAGATTTAACTTCAAACACAGAGATATCTTTAAAATACAAATCAACTAATGATAAAGCTAAGCTTAAGTTAGAATTAGTTATTAACGGTAAAAAGAAAACTGTAAACCTAGATACTAAGCAAACTGGAAATTGGAGTGAATCTAAAGCCTCTTTAGGTAAATTTGCAGGTGAAGAATTGGAGGAAATATCTCTAGTTATAGAAGGTAGATCTAGATCAACTAAGTACAAACTTAATTTAGGAGAATTGTCTATAACAGATGGAAATAAAGGTAATGATGTTTCTAAAATATCTAATTTAAAAGTAGAAGATTTTAAAGTTATAGATAATTATTATGGAAATGTTAGATTAACATGGGATAAAGGAAGTAATGATGTAAGTCATTATGAAATATACATAGAAGATAGTAAAGGAAATAAAGAACTAATAGGAGCAACTCCAACAAATGCATTCTATGTAAGTAATATAGAAAGAGAACTTACATTAGATACACAGTCAACTTTTATAGTAAAACCAGTAAGTAAGCTTAACCAAACTAACCTACAACACGAAGCAAAAGTAAATGTTAAGTGGCCAAAACTTGAAACTCCTAAAGCTAATTTTGAAATTAGCTCACAAATTGTAGCACCAGGAGAATCAATAACTTTAAGTGATAAGTCATTAGCTAAAGATAATGTTAAGTGGAAAATTGAAGGACTACATAAAAATGAAGAATTAAGTGGTGAAAAAATAACTGTTAAGTTTGATAAACCAGGAGTATATTCTGTAACTCAAATAGTATCAAATCCAGCAGGAGAAACCATTAATAAAAAAGATGATTTTATAGTTGTAAGTAATCAAGCTAAAGGTGGGCTTTCAAACTTAGCCCTAAATAAAGAAGCAAAAGCCAATGCCCAAGTTAATGATGGGGAAGCTGCTAAATTTGCATTTGATGGAAAATTAAGTAGTAAGTGGTGTGCATTTGGAGAAAAAGGTAACTGGATAGAAGTTGACTTAGGGAAAGAAATGACTATAAAGGAACTAAGAATGAGCCATGCACAAGCAGGTGGAGAAGCTAGAAATTTAAATACATCTGAGTATACTGTAGAAGTTAGCAAGGATTCAAAAACATGGACTCAATTAAAAGATATAAAAGGAAATACTGATGCAGTATCTAAAGATGATTTAAACTATGAATTAGCAAGATATGTAAGAGTTAAAATAAATAAATCAGAACAAGGATCAGGTGGAGCAACTAGAATTTATGAAATAGAAGTATTAGGTTTAGACGCTAATAAAGTTACGGTTATAGATAATAAACAATCTTTATATAAATTGAATGAGACTATACAAAAAATAGAGGAAGAATATAAAAATTTAGGAATAAAAGATGAAAGCTTTGAATCTATATTAAGAAAAGCTAAAGAAGTGATAGATAAAGTGGAAGTAGAAAAGGAAGAAATATTAAAAGTTGAATCTGATTTAAAAACATCTTTTGAAAATTTAAAAAATCCGAAAGTAGTAAATGAAAAAGTTGAAATAGTAAAAGAGAATTAAATAATTTAAATATTTAAGTAAGCTGATGTATATTATGCATCAGCTTATAAGGTTATATAGTGGAGGGATGACATGTTTGGAAAAATAAAAGATTATAACATTAAAGATAATATTGTAAATATAAAATTTGAAAATATTGATGTAAAAATAGAAATTATAAATTCTTATATAGTAAACTTTTTTGTGCCTACATTAAGGGAGAAGAGAAAGTCTAAAGCAATTGAAGATTTTAAGATAGAAAAATGCAAATTTAAAGTTACAAATAAAGAATTATATATAGAGATAAAAACTAATGATTTAATTATAAGGGTATATGATAACTTTAAAACAGATATATACAATAAAAATGGAAAATTGATATGCGAAGACTATAGGGGAGATAGGGAACCATTTATAAAAAACTGTGCGGGTAGATTAGATATAGCCATGCAGGAAGGCCATAAACCAACAGATCATGTAGAATACAAGGTATTTATCCCTAAAAAATTAAAAGAAGAGATGTATTTTTATGGATTTGGTGAAAGAACGGGTCATTTAAATAAGAGAGGGTGTCATTATATTAATTGGAATACAGATGACCCAACTCCTCATGGTGAAACATATGAAAAATTATATAAATCAATACCATTTTTTATAACTTTAGAAGATAAAGAAGCTTTTGGAATTTTCTTTGATAATACTTTTGAATCTCATTTTGATTTAGGAAAAGAAAATTCGAATTATTATTACTTTGCGTCATTAGATGGAAACATCGATTATTATTTTATATATGGACCAAGTGTCGATAAAGTAATAAAAGGATATACATATTTAACTGGAAGTACTCCACTTCCTCAGCTATGGACTTTAGGATACCAACAGTGTAGATGGGCGTATTGTCCTGAAAGTAATGTAGTTGATATAGCTAATAAATTTAGAGAAAAAGATATACCTTGTGATGCACTATACTTAGATATAGAGTATATGGATGATTTTAGAGTATTTACATGGGATAAAAATAAATTTAAAAATCCTAAAAAAATGATAGAAAATCTTAAAGAAAATGGATTTAAGTTGGTTACAATAATAGACCCTGGTGTTAAGGTAGAAAAAGGTTACTCTATATATGATGAAGGTCTAAAAAATGGATATTTTGCAACAGATAAAAATGGAATAACATATACTAACTGGGTATGGCCAGGTAATTCTGTTTTTCCAGATTTTATGAATAGTAAAGTTAGGAACTGGTGGTCAAATAATCAAAAAATACTTCTTGAGGATGGAGTAGCTGGAGTTTGGAATGATATGAATGAACCAGCAAGTTTCAATGGGCCACTTCCAGATGATATCAAATTTAATGAAGATGGCGATATTTTAGACCATAAAGAAATTCATAATGTATATGGACATATGATGAGTAAAGCTACATATGAAGGAATAAAAAAACATACAGATAAAAGACCTTTTGTAATAACAAGAGCATGTTATTCAGGAACGCAAAAGTATTCCACAGTTTGGACTGGAGATAATCAAAGTACTTGGGAACACCTTAGAATGAGTGTGCCAATGCTTATGAATTTAGGTCTTAGTGGAATGTCATTTTGTGGTACAGATATAGGTGGGTTTGGATATGATGCTACATCGGAGTTACTTAGTAGGTGGGTTCAAGTTGGTGCATTTACTCCATTATTTAGAAATCACACAACAATTTATTCAAGAGATCAAGAACCTTGGGCATTTGATAAAAAGACAGAAGATATTTATAGAAAATATGTAAAGTTAAGATATAAGATACTTCCATATATATATGATAATTTCTATAAAGGAGAAAAGGATGGACTTCCTCTAATAAGACCTGTTTTACTACATTATCAAAATGATGAAAAAACATATGAAATAAACGACCAATTCCTTTGTGGTGAAAATATAATGGTAGCTCCAATACTTGAACAAGGTAAAAAGGCTAGAATGGTATATTTACCAAAAGGGAGTAGATGGATAGATTACTGGACAAAAGAAGTGTATGAAGGTGGAAAGTATATAATAAAAGAAACTCCCATAGATATATGTCCAATATATATTAAATCAGGAAGCATAATACCAAATTTCCCTCAAATAAATTATATAGGTGAAAAAGAAATAGATACTTTAGTTTTAGATATATACTTAGATGAAAATAATTTTGAGTATACTCATTATCAAGATGATGGAGAGTCATTTGATTATAGAAATGGAAAATATAATTTATACAAGATATCTGTAGAAAATAAAGATAAACTAATTATTAATATTGAACTAATTAATAATGGATATAGTAAGAAGTATAGTAGCTGTAATATAAACATCAATGGAATAGATTATGGTAAAATTATATTAAATTATAATGAAAAGCTAATGAACTTTAGTATTTCTAAGAAATAAAATAATATAATATAACAACTATTTAAAAAGCTATAGATTAATAATATATAAAACTACTTTTCTTGTATTTTAAAGGAAAAAGGTAGTTTTAATTTTAAAGTATTTATATTTATATGCTACATTTAGAGTTATAATTGTAGGGTATTGTAAAATAGATTAAAGAATGATATTAAAGACAATAATAATTATGATATAATAAAATTTATGAAAATAAGACAATTAAACATAAGGATGGTGCTTAATAAATGAAATGGGCTGAAATAACAATAAAGACTACAACTGAAGCAGTTGAAGCCATAACTAATATATTATATGAACAAAATGTAGGTGGAGTATCAATAGAAGACCCTAAAGACTTTAAATTCCAAAAGAAAAATGAGTATGACTGGGACTTTGTAGAAGAAGAGATATTCAATAGTGGATATGATGGAGTTATAATAAAAACTTACATAACTGAAGAAAGAGACGTAAGTGAAGACTTAAATTTAATAAGAGAGAAGATACAAGGACTAAAAGAGTTTGGAATAGATATAGGAGATGCAATAGTTGAGCTTTCTCAAGTTGATGAAGAAGATTGGGCTAATGAATGGAAAAACTACTACAAACCAACAAAAGTAGGTCAAAGAGTAGTTGTAAAACCAACATGGGAAGAATATAAAGCTGAAGAAGAAGATTTAATAATAGAATTAGATCCAGGTATGGCTTTTGGTACAGGAACTCATGAAACTACAAGTATGTGCATACAACAATTAGAAAAATATGTTAAAAAAGATTCAAAGGTATTTGATATAGGTTGTGGAAGTGGGATACTTGCAATAGCTGCAGCAAAATTAGGAGCAAAGGAAGTAACAGCCGTTGATTTAGATGAAGTAGCTGTAAAAGTATCTAAAGAAAACATAGAATTAAATAAAGTAGAAGATAAAGTATTCGCACTTCATGGAAATTTAACAGAAGTTATAAAAGATAAAGCAGATATAGTAGTTGCTAACATAATAGCGGATATAATAAAAATATTAGCTAAAGATGTTGCTAACTTTATGAAAGATGATGCAGTGTTTATATCATCAGGTATAATACATGCTAAAGTTGATGAAGTAAAAACTAGCCTAGTTGAGAATGGATTTGAGATAATTGAAGTTCAATCTTTAGGTGAGTGGAATGCTATAGTATCAAAACTTAAGTAGGTGAAATTATGGATAGATTTTTTGTAGAAAAGAAAAATATAAGTATTGAAAATAACACATGTATCATTGAAGGTGAAGATGTTAAACATATATCTAAAGTTTTAAGATGTAAAATCGGAGAAGAATTAGAAATATGCGATAATGATAATAAGGAATATATATGTGAAATAACTAATATAGATAAAGATAATGTTACTTTAGATATATTAAAACATATTGATATAAAAAGAGAATCAGATTTAAAGGTTAAATTATATCAAGGATTACCAAAAGGTCCTAAAATGGAAATGATACTTCAAAAACTTACAGAAATTGGAGTAGACGAAATAATACTAGTTCAAACAAAGAGAAGTGTAGTTAATGTTTCTGATAAAAAGGAAGATAAAAAAATTGAGCGTTGGGAAAGAATAATATACGAAGCGGCTAAACAAAGTAAAAGAGGGAAGATACCTAAGTTAAGAGGTATATTAAGTTTTAAAGAAGCTTTAGAAGATATGAAGGAAAATGACTTAAATATAGCTCCTTATGAAAACGAAAGAACAAAATCGATTAAAAAAGCTTTAAAAGGTGTAGATATAAATAATATAGGTATTTTTGTAGGTCCTGAAGGTGGATTTGAAGATAGTGAAATTGCATCTATAGAAGAAATTAAAGGACAGGTAGTCTCTCTAGGGCCAAGAATATTAAGAACAGAGACAGCGTCAGTAGTAGCGTCGTCAATAGTTTTATATGAACTAAGTGACATAGGAGGTAATGAATAAAGTGAAAAAGGTAGCTTTTTATACACTAGGGTGTAAAGTAAATCAATATGAAACAGAAGCAATGCTTGAAATGTTTAAAAAGGAAGGATACATTCAAGTTGACAGTGAAGAATTTGCAGATGTTTATGTAATAAATACATGTACAGTAACACATATGAGTGATAGAAAATCACGTCAATATATAAGAAGGATGAAAAAGAAAAATCCAGATGCAATAATAGCTGTTGTTGGGTGTTATTCTCAAGTATCTCCAGAAGAAATATTAGATATTGAAGAAGTAAACTTAGTAATGGGAACTAATGAAAGAAGAACAATAGTTGATGAAATTAAAAAAATAGATGCAAGTAAAAAAGTAAGTACAGTTGATGATATAATGAAGGTTAGAGCTTTTGAAGAAATAGAAATAAGCCAATCTAATGGAAAAACTAGAGCATTTATGAAAATACAAGATGGATGCGATAGATTTTGTAGCTATTGTATAATACCTTATGCTAGAGGCGGTAAGGTAAGAAGTAGAAGTTTAGAGAGCATATTAGAAGAAGTTAACAAATTAGTAAGTAATGGATATAAAGAATTTGTTTTAACAGGAATACATGTTGCTTCTTATGGAAAAGACTTAAGAGATGAACAAATAAATTTATTAAATGTAATAAAAGAAATAAATAAAGTTGAAGGTGTAAAGAGAATAAGACTAAGCTCAGTTGAGCCAGTTTTATTTACTGATGAGTTTGTAAGCGAAGTTTCGAAAATGGAAAAAGTGTGCCCACACTATCATTTATCATTACAAAGTGGATGTGATGAAACTTTAAAAAGAATGAATAGAAGATATACTACAGAGGAATATAAAGCTATAGTAGATAGATTAAGAGAAAATATACCTAATGTGGCAATAACTACTGATGTAATTGTAGGGTTTCCGGGAGAAACTAATGATGAATTCAATAAGACTTATGAATTTTTAAAGGATATAGAGCTTTCTCAAATGCATATATTCAAATATTCTCCAAGAAAAGGTACACCAGCTGCAACTATGGAAAATCAAATAGATCCACAAATGAAACAATTTAGAAGTGATAAGCTTTTAAATTTAAACAAAGAAAACTTTAATAAGTTTGCATCTAAGTTTATAGGTGAAGAACTAGAAATACTATTTGAACAAAGTGTAGTTGATAACATGTATGAAGGTTTAACTACTAACTATATAAGAGTAGTTGTTCCAAGTGAAAAAGACATACAAGGTGAAATACTAAAAGTTAAGATAATTAATGTTAAAGACCAGTATGTAGAAGGAATATTAGTATAGTATATAGAACTATAGAGAAATTTTATATGGGGAGGAATTAAAATGAGTTGTATATTTTGTAAAATAATAGAGGGAGAAATTCCGTGCAGTAAAGTCTATGAAGACGACTTAGTTTTAGCATTTAATGATATAAATCCGATAGCGCCATATCATATATTAGTTATACCAAAAAAACACTATGAAAGTGTAGTAGATATACCTGAAAATGAAATGGAAATCATGGGACATATTCATAATGTAATTAATAAAATAGCTAATAAAAAAGGATTTAATAAAACTGGATTTAGAATTATAAATAACTGTGGAGAAGATGGCGGACAGGAAGTTAAGCATGTTCACTACCATATATTAGCTGGCAAAAAGCTACCTATGTATGAAATAGAGAAAAAATAGTCTAAATTTAAAAATTAAAATCTTATTAAATAAAAATACTTGAAAAAAATAAAAGATTAGTTTATAATAAACAAAGTGTGAGGTTGTAATGCATATTATGCAGATATAATCGTAGTTACAGTCCCAGCATAATTCGCGCTATCGGAGGGAGGGAAAAAGAAATGTCAGAAGTAAGAGTTAGAGAAAATGAAACATTAGACAGCGCTTTAAGAAGATTCAAGCGTTCATGTGCAATGTCTGGCATCATGTCTGAAGTTAGAAAAAGAGAGCACTATGATAAGCCAAGCGTTAGACGTAAGAAAAAAGCAGAAGCTGCAAGAAGAAAAAACGCTAAGAAATAGTAAAAAAGAAATAAAGAGGTGAAGGGAATGTCCCTTAAAGAAAAGTTACAAGAAGATTTAAAATCTTCAATGAAGAACAAAGATACAGTTAAAAAGTCTGTAGTAACTTTAATAAGAGCTTCTATAAAGCAATACGAGATTGACAATAGAGTTGAACTTGGCGATGAGGAAATTATTGATATAATTTCTAAGCAATTAAAGCAACGTAAGGATGCTTTAACTGAATTTGCAAAAGCTAATAGAGAAGACTTAGTAAAAGAAACAGAGGCTGAAATCGAAGTTTTAAAAGAGTACCTACCTCAGCAATTAAGCGAAGAAGAATTAAATGAAATAGTAAAATCTACTATATCTGAAGTTGGAGCAACTTCTATGAAAGATATGGGAAAAATAATGTCAGCTATAAAACCGAAAACAAAAGGAAGAGCTGATGGCAAACTTATAAATGAGTTGGTTAAAGCTAACTTACAATAGATTAAAAGTCTAGAGAGAAATCTCTAGGCTTTTTTATGTATTACTAAATATTTTAGCGAATATGTAAGTGATATGATAAGGTATAGTTTTATAGTAATTAAATTTATAAATAATGAAAGTAAAACTTGGAATAATGATATAGTCTTGTACATATTTATTAATTAAATAAGAATATGAAAGAGGGGAAAATTTTGATTATATCAGTAAAAGAAGTTAGAAATTTTCTAATAAGTATATTAATACCACTAGCAATTGGTTATGCTAGTAGTTTTATATCACAAATACTTTCAGGAGTCGATATAGCTACATCTTATTCTCAATTAATAAAGCCAGGATTTGCACCTCCAAGTTTTATTTTTCCTATAGCTTGGACTATAATTTACATACTAATGGGGATATCCTCATATATTATTATGAAAAAAGATTATAAATCTACCAAAGTTAAAGACGCTATGTTTTATTATTGGCTACAACTAGGTCTTAACTTCTTATGGAGTATACTGTTTTTTGGACTAGATTTAAGGTTTACAGCGATGGCAGATTTAATTATTATGATTGTAATAATAATAACAATGATTTTTAAATTTTACAAATTAAATAAAAAAGCTGCATATTTAAACATACCATATCTTCTATGGACTTTTTATGCATTATTTTTAAATTACTTTATATGGACAATAAATAGATAAAATAAAAATACTGAGATATGCTCAGTATTTTTATTTTTAAGTAATTAATAATAGTTTTGTAATTATATTTAAAATAATGATATTTCCTTTATATTAAGATATCTAGCATCCACTGTAATATACAGACCCTTATTAAGATTTATCTTACCCTTATCACCTTTATAATTATATTTAAGTTTATAACTTTCAATTGTATCCATATATGTTGAAGTATTTGTATAGCTATCATCAAGCACTAAATCAGAGTACACATCTTTAAATTTTTCTTTAACGTAATCATTAGCAAAATTTATAGCGTCATTTTTATCTATAGATGGAGCGATTTCAACAAAATTATCTGAAATTTGGGACATATAAAAAACAGATGGATCTTTATCCATAACTCTAATTTTAAAAGATTTATCATTTGATTTAAAAAAGAATTGATAAAATTTATTTTCGGGATTATTCTCAAAAAAAATTTCGTATTGTTCAGAAGAGATTATATTATCTAGTAAAGAGTAATCAAAAAAGAAATCAATAGCATCTATTGAAATATCTCTAATAAAGTCTATTGAAATATCTTTAGGTATATTTTCATTATTGTATTCACTTACCATATAAAAAAAGCGGTAATTAAGTATATGAGAATCTATCTTAAAATAAGGTGTAGTATTGTTTATTTCAAAGTTACGTTTTTCGTTTTGTGTAATTGGACAAAAGCAGTGTATAAAGGATATGAAATTAAAATAACTATTAATTAATCCTTGTACAAGTCTAAAAGAATAAGGATTAAAAGAGCATTTCTTTAAGTCTTCAAGCTCAGATAATATATTAAAGTTAAATTTGAGCAATTTGTGTAGTCTATCTTCATTGGATTTTTCGAGTTTTAAAGGCTCTATATCATCTATACTTAACCGCTCATATGAAATATATTCGTACAAATGACATATAACCTTAATGTTTCTTAAGTTCTCACTTTTCATATCAGATAAGAAATTCAAGTATTGATATGAGTTTGAACTTATTAATGTATTTAGTAAAAAGTCTACGCATATACATTTTTGAACTATATTCACAAAGGTGTTTTTCATGTAACCATCCTTTCTAATAAAATTTATTGATATATTCTTATTTTATTCTAAACATATATATAAGTTTACACACATATTTAAATAAGAGAGTATTATAAAAAATAGTAATTAGTAAGCTATCATTTAAATAAAATTTATAATATATAAAAAATATAATAAAGATGTAGTATATATCAATTTTAAGGATTAAAAAGTAATTTAAGAAAAATTATGAACATAAAATATATTAAGGGGGGATATGGATATGGTAGATATATCAACTGACCTGCAAGTAAACCAACCCACAGTAACTATTGTAGGTAATACATTTGTAAGTGTGGAAAATTACTTATCTATAATAACTTATGAAACTGATTTAATAAAAATAAAAACTAAAGTAAAGTCAATTAAGATATCGGGAGATAAACTTTCACTAAAATATATTACTGATGGGGAAATAGGAATAAAAGGAATTATATATAGTGTAGAGTATACAGATTAGGAGGAGATTGAATTGATAAGTTACATAAGAGGATATTATGTAATAACTGTAGAGGGAATAGGTGTAGAACGTTTTTTAAATCACCTTATGAGAAATGGAATAAAGGTATATGATGTTACCAGAATAAATAGTAATAAAATTCAGTTTAGTGTGGATAGGCAGGATATGAAGGAGTTTAAACAAGTATATAGAGGTAGTAACTATGATGTTAAGGTCAAACAAAAAACAGGTTTGCCATTCCTAATAAAAAGAATATATAAGCATAAAGGTTTATGGGTTTTCGCTATTATATCTTTAGCACTTTTAATTATGACATCTCAGTTTGTAACGGATATATACATACAAGTTCCAGAAGGTATAAAAAAAGAATCATTAAGGAAAGAACTATACGATGCTGGACTTAAGCCTGGTGTCTATAAGAAGAATATAGATAGAAAAGAAATAAGGGATCAAATAATGTTAGCATTTGATGAAGTAGCATATGTATCTATAAATGTTAAAGGGACAAATATATTTGTAACTGTAACGAAAAAAGCTGAGAGTTTAAAGTCAACGGATGAATCAAATTATTGTAATATAATAGCTCAAAAAAATGGTATAATAGAAAAGGTAATACCAAGAAGTGGAAGTCAGATTGTAAACGTTGGAGATATAGTTCAAAAAGGTGATGTTCTTTTAAATGGAGCAAATACAAAATCAGTACCAGAAGTATGGGCAAGCACATTTTATGAGGTTTCAAAAAGTGCAAGCTATGAAGATGTAGAAAAAGAAAAAACTGGAGAAAGTAAAAAAGTATATAGTATAAGTTTTTATGATAAAAACTATACAATAAGAAGAAATATAAACTATAATAATTATGTTATTGAAAATAAAGAACATAAACTTTCTATTGGAGACTATACTTTTCCTTTAAAAATAAAAGTAAGTACTTTCTATGAAACAAAGAATGTTAAAGTTAAAAAAGATAAAGAAAAACTTAAAAAAGAACTTTCTGAGAATGTATTAAAAGAACTAGAATACATAATACCAGCTTCTGCAAGAATAATAGATGTAGATCACGATTATAAAGTTAATAAAAATATATTAGAGTATAGAATTACAGTTCAAGCGTCTGAAAATATAGCAAAACTTTATCCTCTTAGTAAGTCAGAGGCAGAACAGATAATAAAAGAACAAAATAATTCTACTGATACAGAAGAACCACTTCCTTCAAATCCGGGGAAAAGACCAATAAATGATATAAGAAATGAATTTGAGGATAAAAATAATAGTAAAGAGCAAAATGATACTAAAGATGAAAATTAATTATCTTATTCAAGGAGGCATACTAAATTGATAGTACAAAAGAAGTTTATAATTTCAGAAGAAAAATTTGAAAGAGAGCTGTTTGGAAATTTTGATGAAAATATAAAATTGATAGAAGAAACTTTAAATATAGATGTAATACTAAGAGAAGGTAATATAGTTTTAATGGGGCAAGAAAAGAACGTAGATGAAGCATTAAAGCTTATGAATGAGCTTCACCAAACTGTATCAAATGGAAAAAGCTTAGATAAGCAAAGTATATCATACTCATTATCTTTATTATTAGAAGGAAAAGAAGAACAACTTAAAGAACTTGAAGATGTTATAGTTGTAACTAAAAAAGGAAAACCGGTTCAACCTAAAACATTAGGGCAAAAAAAGTATATAAATCTTATAAAATCAAATGACATAACTTTTGGTATTGGACCAGCAGGAACGGGAAAAACATATTTAGCTGTTGCGATGGCTGTAAAAGCATTTAAAAGAGATGAGGTAAGTAAAATAATATTAACTAGACCAGCAGTAGAAGCAGGAGAAAATTTAGGTTTTTTACCAGGAGATTTAAAGGAAAAGGTAGATCCATATTTAATACCATTATATGACGCTTTATTTGATATGCTAGGTCCAGAAAAATTTGTTAAGTACTTAGAAAGAGGTACTATAGAAGTCGCGCCTCTTGCTTTTATGAGAGGAAGAACATTAGACAATGCATTTATAATATTAGATGAAGCTCAAAATACAACGCCAGAGCAAATGAAGATGTTTTTAACTAGGCTTGGATTTGGATCAAAGGCAGTAGTAACTGGAGATTTAACTCAAACAGATCTACCGAATAAGAAAAAAAGTGGACTTTTACAAGCTACAGCAATATTAAAAGATGTAGAAGGAATTGGATCTATAGCTTTAAGTGACAAAGATGTTGTAAGACATGAGCTAGTTCAAAGAATAATAAGAGCTTATGAGAAGTTTGATAAAGAAGAAGAAAAGAAAATGAGTAAAAAATAATATAAATTTTAAACAAAGGAAGAAAAATATGGAACTTATAATAGATAATAGACAAGATAAAATACAGGTAAGTGAAGAGTTAATAGAGAAAATAGAAGATATAATTGTAGAGTGTTTAGACTATGAAGGATATGATGATGATTATGAAGTTAGTTTATCATTTGTAGATAATAAAGAAATACATGAATTAAATAGAGAATATAGAGGCGTAGATAGAGCTACGGACGTGCTATCATTTCCCCTCTTAAGTGATGAATTTGATATAGAAGTCGAAGAAGAGTCTCTAGGTGATATAGTAATATCTTTAGAAAGAGCTTTTGAACAAAGTGAAGAATATAATCATAGCTTTGAAAGAGAAGTGTGCTTTTTAGTTTGTCATAGTACATTCCATCTTTTAGGATATGATCATGATAATGAAGAAAATACAAAAGAAATGAGACAGAAGGAAGAATATATATTAAACAAGCTAAACATAACAAGGGAGTAATTTATGAAATCTAAAAAAACTCGTCAGGGGATAATTAAAGCATTTAATGCGGCAATAGAAGGTATTATATATACCTTTAAATTTGAAAGAAATATGAAAATACATTATTTTGTTGCCGTATTAGTGTTTGTAGCAAGTTTATTTTTTGATTTATCAAGGGTAGAAATGCTTATATTAATATTTTCTATAAGTTTAGTTGTAATATCAGAAATGTTTAATACAGCTATAGAAAAAACCATTGATATGATAACCGAAGAATATAATGTGCTTGCTAAAATTGCTAAAGACGTTGCTGCTGGTGGAGTACTAATTGCAGCGCTAAATTCTGTTGTAGTTGGATATCTATTGTTTTATGATAAAATAACTGATATATCAGTACGACTAATGTACACTATTAGAGAATCGGAACCTCATATAACATTAATATGTATTGTATTAGTACTTATAGCTGTAGTAGTAGTGAAGGCTATGACCTCAACAGGTACTCCTTTAAAAGGAGGAATGCCTAGTGGACACGCAGCGCTTGCATTTGCTATGGCTACAGGAATTACATTTATGACTGAAAGAGTAGTTGCATCAACACTAGCCTACTTAATGGCAGTGTTAGTTGCTCAAAGTAGGATAGAAGGAAAGATACATACTTTTTGGGAGACTGTAGCAGGTGGGATTTTAGGAACTCTAATAGGGATATTAATATTCCAAATGAGTGTTTTTTACATAAAATAATATATAATATTAAATTTAATGAATTATAATAGAAAAAGAGTGTATAATGTTTATAAAAGAAGTCTTTAAGACTTCTTTTTATGTTATAATGGAACGTACTAGATAAAAAGATTAATATTAAATTATATTAAATTAAGAATATTTATTATCTATTTTTTATAATATAAATCTATAGATAATAAAATGAATATAAACTAGATAAATATAAATCAGATAATAAAAAATTTATAAGACACAAAAGAAAATGATAGGAGAAGCGACAATATGTTTAAATCAGGATTTGTTAGTATAGTAGGAAGACCAAATGTAGGGAAATCTACTTTAATGAATAATGTAGTTGGAGAAAAAATAGCTATAATGAGTGATAAACCTCAAACTACAAGAAATACAATACAGGCAGTTTATACAGATGAAGAATGCCAAATAGTATTTTTAGATACACCAGGAATTCATAAGCCTAAAAATAAATTAGGAGAATTTATGGTAAAATCTGCTACTGATGCATTTAAAAATGTAGACTTAGTATTATATGTAGTAGATGATTCTAAAAAAATAGGACCAGGGGATAGAAAAATAATAGATGATCTAAAAAATGTAAAAACTCCTGTAGTTTTAGTTATAAATAAAATGGATCAAATTGAAGAACAAGATTTATTTGATATGATGAAGATGTATCACGCTGAAGGTGTGTTCAAGCAAATAGTACCTATATCAGCACTAAAGGGAAGAAATGTTAAGGAGCTATTAAAGGTAGTTCAAAATCATTTAGAAGAAGGACCTAAATATTTCCCAGATTATATGATAACAGACCAACCAGAAAGAGTATTAGTATCAGAATTAATAAGAGAAAAAGTTCTTCATTATATACATGATGAAATACCTCATGGTGTTGCTGTTGAAATTGAAAAAATGAAATCAAGAAAAGATAAAGAAATAGTAGATGTTTCTGCAGTAATATATTGCGAAAGAGACTCTCATAAAGGTATAATAATAGGTAAAAATGGTAGAAAACTAAAAGGAATAGGTAAATCAGCAAGAGAAGACATGGAATTACTTTTAGGATCTCAAATAAATCTTCAATTATGGGTTAAAGTTAAGGAGAATTGGAGAAATTTACAAAATTACGTAAGTAATTTTGGATATACTGATAAATAAAGGTGGATTATATGGATAGGAAACAAGAGGCGTCCCAGGACTTATTGAGTGAAGTCAAAATATTAATTGAAAATAATAAAATATTAGAATTAAGAGAATTACTTGAAGAGTATCATATAATAGATATTTTTGACATAATGGAACATTTAGAGGAAAGTATGAAAATAAAATTATTTGAAGTCCTTCCTCTTGATATGGCAGCGTCTATACTAGAAGAAAGTGATGTTGAGTTTTTTAGCACAATACTATCAAAAATAGATGTAGAACATAGAAAAAATATACTAGAATTAATGTCTCTGGATGATATGGCTGATATATTAAGTCAGCTTGAGGAAGAAGAAAGAGAGAGAATAATGGAACTTTTAAGTAAAGAAGATGCAGATGACTTAAAAGAACTACTAATATATGAAGAAGAATCTACTGGTGGAATAATGACTACCGGATATATAGAAATAAATGAAGAAATGACTGCAAAAGAAGCAATAGAACACATGAGAGAAAATGCCGAAGATGCAGAAACTATTTATTATATATATGTAGTAGATAACGATGAAAGACTAGTAGGAGTATTATCTTTAAGAGAATTAATAACTTCTAGAGATTCTAATATTATAAAAGATTTGATGAGTGAGAATATAATATCAGTTTTCGTAGACGAAGATAGAGAGGAAGCTGTAAGATTAGTATCGAAATATAATTTAATAGCAATACCGGTAATAGATAGAGATCAAAAATTAAAAGGTATAATAACTGTAGATGATATAATTGATGTTATAGAAGAAGAAGCAACAGAGGATATGTATAAATTTGCGGGTTCTTCAGAACATGAAAGAGATACAGTGGAAAAAGTAAACCCAATGTTAAAAGACCAAATTTCATCATCAGTTAGAGGAAGGATGCCATGGCTTATAATAACACTAATTGGAGGATTATTATCTGCAATGATGGTTTCTAACTTAGACTTTATAATGAATCCTACTTATGCAATTTTAGTATTTTTCATACCAGTTGTTATAGGTATGGGTGGAAATATAGGAACTCAATCTTCTGCACTTACTGTTATGGCATTATCAAATAAAGATTTAGAATTTAGCAATGTTATAAGGGAAGGTATAGTAGGTCTTATTACAGGAGTTATATGTAGTATAATACTTGCTATTGTTGTATTTATATTTACTAAAGATATAGATATTGTCCTAGTTGTATCTTTATCATTATTTATAAATATGATAGTTGGAGCAATGATAGGAGCGTTTATACCAGTATTTTTAAAAAAATTAGATTTAGATCCATCAATAATTTCAGCACCAGTTATAGCTACAGTCCTTGATATAACTGGGATAGCAATATACCTTGTCATAACTACTGTATTATTGTCAAAAATTGTTTAATAACTTTATGTATTATTTACCCTCTTCTTACTAAAAATATAGTATAAATGTAAGGAGGGGGTTTTTAAAAATGAACAATTTATGTTGGGAAGTTTTTAAAAAGACGGGTAGTATAGAAGCATATATGTATTTAAATGACTTCAAAGGCCTGCATGAAGAAAATGAAGATATAAGGGAGATAGATACCGACTATGATAATCTTGAACACCCAGGGGATAGTACTTAAAGCGGTAAGATATGAAGAGAATGATGTAATATTAACTTTGTTTACTAGAAAGCTTGGAAAAGTAGCTGCTTTAGCGAAAGGAGCTAAGAGAAATAAAAGTTCTTTCCTTTCATCATCGCAGCTCTTCTCTTATTCTAATTATACTTTAAAAAAACAAGGTAATATGTATAGAGTAAGCCAAAGTGATATAATAAAAAGTTTTTATGATATATCTTATGATATAGATGCATTTTCATACGCTACATATATTACAAAACTAGTAGAAGGATCTACATTAGAAAATCAGACAAATAATAGACTGTTTATACTACTGGCACAAACCCTACATTTATATACTCAAAATGATGTAGATAAACAATTTATAACTAGAGCTTTTGAGATAAAGTTTTTAGATTATATAGGATTTAAACCTGTAGTAAATAGGTGCTGTAGTTGTGGAAGTAAAGATTTAAAGACACCTGTTTTTAATGTAGACGAAGGTGGCACATTATGTGGAATATGTAGTGAACATACTGAAAATAATTTAAAAATTGACGTAACTACTGTGAGGCTTATGGAATATATATTAAGTAATGATATATTGAAGTGTAGTAAGGCAAAAGTTTCAAAATATATAACATATGAATTGGGAAAGATATTAAATAAATATCTAAATACCTATATTGATAATGTAAATTTAAAATCATTATATCTATTACAAAATATTCAAAATAATAAGGGAGTTGATACGGATGAATAGTAATATAACTATTGAACAAATGGATGCAGTAATATCAAGAGTTCCAAATGCTACTTATGCGCAGGTTAAACAAGCACTTATAGATTCGAATGGAGATGTAATAGAAGCAGTTATTGCGTTAGAATCTATAAACCCAATAAGTAAAAAAACAAAGCAAGCTAGACAAAAAATTGAAGAGGTTTTTAATAAAGATAACGAAGACATGAAAGAATTTAAGGAACAATTTGGAGAAGATTTTGCTCATGTAAAAGAACAAGTAAAAGAGTTACTTAAAAAAAGTAGTGTTATAAGAGTTATGGTAGAAAAAAATGATAAGATTATAATGAATATACCTTTAACAGTGGGAGTTGTAGGTTTAGCACTAGGACCATTAGTGACTTTAGTAGGATTATCAGCAGCAGTGTTAGGAAAATATAGAATAAAAATTCAAAATGAAGATGATGGAACTATTGTTGACTTAGGAGAATTAAACGAAGAGAAACTTAATATGCTAAAGCAAATGTTAGCGAACACAGCAAAAGATGTAAAAGATGTTGTAGTAGACAATAAAAAAGATGACAAAGATATAACAGATGAGCTTATCAAAGAAGACAATAAAAAAGATATAAATAATTAAATAGAGTATAATTTACTTACTTATATCTACATTGACAAAATTTATAGAATTTGATATTCTAAAAGTTAGAAAAGAGCTATTTAAAGGCCTTTCGTGTAGACGAAAGGCTTTGTTATATTATAGGAAAGTGAAATTTTTATTATAGGAGGTATTATTATGAATTTTCAAAATATGATACTTACGCTACAAAACTACTGGGCTAATCAAGGATGCATAATGATGCAACCATATGATGTTGAAAAGGGTGCGGGAACGATGAACCCTAACACATTTTTAAGATCATTAGGTCCAGAGCCTTGGAAAGTTTGTTATGTAGAGCCATCTAGAAGACCAGCTGATGGTAGATATGGAGAAAACCCTAATAGACTATATCAACATCATCAATTCCAAGTAATACTTAAGCCATCACCAGATAATATACAAGAATTATATCTAGGGAGTTTAGAAGCTATAGGAATAGACCCAAGTGAACATGATATAAGATTCGTTGAAGATAACTGGGAATCAACTACTGTTGGAGCTTGGGGACTTGGATGGGAAGTATGGTTAGACGGGATGGAAATAACTCAGTTTACATATTTCCAACAAGTTGGTGGTATAGAGTGTGAGTTAGAAACTGGAGAAATTACATACGGATTAGAAAGACTTGCAATGTATATTCAAGAGGTTGATAGCGTATATGACCTTAAATGGAACGATGAAATAACTTATGGTGATGTATTTAAACAATCTGAATATGAAAACTCTATGTATGCATTTGAAGAATGTGATGCAGATATGTTATTTAATCTATTTGATACATATGAAAAAGAAGGATTAAAGCTTATGGAAAGAGGACTTGTAGTGCCAGCATATGATTATGTATTAAAGTGTTCTCATACGTTCAATACATTAGATGCCAGAGGAGCTGTAGGTGTTAGTCAAAGAGCCTCATTTATAGGAAGAGTTAGAAATATGGCTAGAAATGTTGCAGCTGCATTTGTAAAACAAAGAGAAGAATTAGGATATCCTCTTTTAAAGGAAGGTGATAGATAATGAACAACTACCTTTTATTTGAAGTTGGTGTTGAAGAATTACCATCAAGATTTGTAAGTAGTACTCTACAACAAATAAAAAATAACTTAACAAAAATGTTTAATGAAAATAGAATTGAATTTAATGAAATAAATACTTATGGAACTCCAAGAAGATTAACTTTTATAATTGAAGGAATAAGTGAAAAACAAAGTAATTTAGAAGAAGAAGTAAAAGGTCCATCTAAAAAAATAGCATTAGATGCTGATGGAAACTTTACAAAACCTGCACTTGGATTTATGAAGAGTAAAGGTCTTAAAGAAGAAGACGTAGTGTTTAAAGTTGTAGGTAAAGATGAATACATATTTGGAACAATAAGACAAGCTGGCAAAGAAACTAGTGAAGTTTTAAAAATTATATTACCAGAAGCTGTAAAAAACGTAACATTCCCTAAAGCTATGCGTTGGGGTGGTAAGAATATGAGATTTGCTAGACCTATAAGATGGATGGTTACTTTATTAAATGATAATGTATTAGAATTTGATTTAGAAGGTATAAAGTCATCTAATATTACTAAGGGTCATAGATTCTTAGGACAAAATGAATTTGAAGTTAATTCGCTACAAGATTACTTAAATAAATTAGAAGAAAACTTTGTAATATTAGACCAAGATAGAAGAAAAGACATTATAAGAAAACAATGTATAGAAGTTGCTAATTCATTAGGTGGAGAAGTTGAATTTGATGAGGATTTACTTGAAGAAGTAACTCATTTAGTTGAATATCCAACAGCATTTTATGGAGAATTCAATGAAGACTATGCAAAACTACCTAAAGAAGTTGTAACAACTCCAATGCAACAGCATCAAAGATATTTCCCTGTTGTCAAAGATGGTAAGTTATTACCTAACTTTATAGCAGTTAGAAATGGTAATGATTATAGAATAGATAAAGTTAAAGAAGGAAATGAAAAAGTTTTAGTTGCAAGACTTGAAGATGCACTATTCTTCTATAAAGAAGATACAAAGAAGAGCCTAGAAAGCTATAGCGAGAAATTAAAGAGTGTGGTATTCCAAGCAAAACTTGGAACAGTGTATGATAAAACTTTAAGAATAGAAAACTTAAGCGCTAATATAATTGACTTATTAAACCTATCAAATGATAAAGAAGATACTAAAAGAGCAGCTGCATTATGTAAGTCTGACTTAGTTACAGGAATGGTATTTGAATTTACTGAGCTTCAAGGTATAATGGGTAGAGAATATGCTAAAGTTAGTGGAGAAAATGAAGCAGTTAGTGAAGCTATATTTGAACACTATTTACCTAGATTTGCAGGAGATATACTTCCTAAAACTAATGCTGGTATAGCTTTATCTATAGCAGACAAATTAGATTCTATAGCAGGATTCTTTGCAATAGGAATACAGCCAACAGGTTCACAAGACCCTTATGCTTTAAGACGTCAAGCATTAGGTGTTTTAAATATATTAATGGATAGTAAATTAGATGTTAATTTAGCTGATTTAGTTGAATTAGCTCTTAATAATTACTCTAACTTAGAATTTAATAAAGAGGAAGTAATAGCTTCTATTATGGAATTCTTTAAAGAGAGAATAAAGAACCTATTCAGAGATTTAGGAATAAGATATGATGTTATAGATGCAGTATTAAGTTCTAAACTAAATGATATATCAGATATGCATTTAAGAGCAGAAGAACTTAATAATTGGCTAGATAAAGATGAATTAGTTGAAATGTTAACAGCATTCAATAGAGTATCTACATTAGCCCAAAAGGCTGTATCTAGTGAAATTAATGAAGAACTGTTAAAAGAGGAAGCAGAAATAGCTTTATATAAAGAATTTAATAGTACAAAAGATAAAGTTGAAGAATTATTAAAAGACAAAAAGTATAGTGAAGCTCTAGATTCTTTTGCATCATTAAGACCATCAATAGATACTATGTTTGATAGTGTTATGGTAATGGATAAAGATGAAGCTATAAAAAATAATAGATTAGGTTTACTTAAACAAATATACGATACTATGTTAAGTATATGTGATCTATCTAAAATAGTATATAAGTAATAAAATAAGATCTAGGAGATAATCCTAGGTCTTATTTTTATAGTTCGAACATTTAAATTTAAAGTATTTCGCCCATAAAGTAGCTTAAGTAAATCTGACTTTAAATCAAAATATCAAAAAATAATTATATGTATATTAAAATTTTTATATTTTAGTAAAAATTTAGTATTAAATTGGTTACTATGTACAATAATGTATTATAATATTATATAGTATAAACAATTTAGCTACATTATTTAATATATAACCCCAATAAATATATATTAGATACACTAATAAAGTGATAAGAAAAGAAAAAGTATAACATTTATTTATAAAAAGTGTTTACAGAATGGTATATACAGATATATAATGTAATATATAAGATGAAATCTGTAAAAAGTATAGCACAAATGAAAGAAGGTGAACATTATTCAACTTAACCAAAGACAATTAAAAATAATTGACATAGTAAAAGCTAATGAGCCTATAACAAGTGAATGTATTGCCGCTAACTTAAATGTAACTCGTGCTACACTAAGGTCAGACTTAGCTATATTAACTATGACAGGCATATTAGATGCAAGACCTAAAGTTGGATATTTTTACTCGGGAGTTAGCGAAATTAATTTAATAGGAAATAAAATAAAAGATAAAAAAGTTAAAGATATAATGAGTATGCCTATTGTTGTTAAAAAAGACACAAGTATATACGATGTTATAGTAACAATGTTTTTATCTGATGTAGGAAGTATATTTATTATAGACGACGATGAAAACTTATGTGGGATAGTATCTAGAAAAGATTTACTAAAAGCAACTATAGGTGGTGGAGATATAAATAAAATGCCTATAGGTATGATAATGACTAGAACACCAAATGTAATAACTGTAAGTCAAGAAGAAGGAATTTTAGTAGCAGCTAAAAAGATAATAGAACATGAAGTTGATTCCATACCAGTAATTGAAGAACATGAAGATGACCCTAATCAAGCTAAGGTTATTGGAAGAATGTCTAAAACTAACATAACAAAGTTATTTTTAGAGTTAACAGACAATTAAGGAGGAATATATGGAAAATTTAATTATATATGTCATATCAGATTCAGTTGGTGAAACTGCACAGCAAGTAACTAAAGCTGCTATATCACAATTTAGCATGGAAGATAATTATGAAATTAGAAGATTCCCTTATGTTACAGATAGAGGATTTTTAAAGGAGATACTTAATAGCGGAAAAAATGAAGATGCCATAATAGTATATACCTTAGTGGATGAAACTTTATTAAATATAACAAAGGAATTTTGTCAAATAGAAAGATTAAGCCATATAGACTTAATGACACCTTTACTTAGAGAAATATCAAATAAGACAAATATCAAGCCTAAAAGAGAGCCTGGAATAATAAGAAAGCTTGATGAAAGCTACTTCAAAAGAGTAGAGGCTATCGAATTTGCCGTTAAATATGATGATGGAAAAGACCCAAGAGGTATATTAAAATCAGACATAGTTTTACTTGGTATATCAAGAACATCTAAGACGCCACTTAGTATGTATTTGGCAAATAAGAATATAAAGGTAGCAAATGTACCTTTGGTTCCAGAAATACCAATACCAAAAGAAGTATTTGAAATAAATCCTAAGA
Source organism: Clostridium sp. CCUG 7971 (assembly GCF_017590215.1). Classification (GTDB taxonomy): domain Bacteria; phylum Bacillota; class Clostridia; order Peptostreptococcales; family Peptostreptococcaceae; genus Faecalimicrobium. The sequence goes on along the minus strand of NZ_JAFFPK010000008.1, from coordinate 7,694 downwards.
AAATAATAGGTCTTACAAATACTCCAGAAAAGCTAAATAGAATAAGGCAGGAAAGATTAAAAGCATTAGGACTATCTAGTAATGCAAGTTACGCAAATCTAGAAAGAATACTTCAAGAGTTAGACTATTCAGAAAAAGTAATGAAAAAGGTAGGATGCCCTGTTATAGATGTTTCTAGCAAAGCAATTGAAGAAACAGCGGGCATTATAATAGATATAATGAAAGAAAATGGAATTAAAGTCCACAAAGATGGCGAGAAGTAGTGTATAAATAAAAATCTATAATATTAATCGATGGGGGATTAAATGATGGAAGCTAAATATGTTTATAGTTTTGATGAAGGTAACAAAGAAATGAAATCTTTATTAGGAGGTAAAGGTGCTAACTTAGCAGAGATGACAAAGATAGGACTACCTGTTCCTAATGGTTTTACTATTACTACTAAAGCATGTAATGATTATTATGATAATAATGAGACAATAAGAGAAGAAATAATAGCTGAAATAGAAAGTCAATTATTAGGATTAGAAAAAGAGTTAAATAAGTCACTAGGATGTAGCAAAAATCCATTATTATTGTCAGTTCGTTCAGGAGCAGTATTCTCTATGCCTGGTATGATGGACACAATACTTAACCTAGGACTTAATGATACAAGTGTAGTAGCACTAGCTAAGGCTACAAAAAATGAGAGATTTGCATACGATAGTTATAGAAGATTTATACAAATGTTTTCAGATGTAGCTATGGGAATTCCAAAATATAAATTTGAAAATATATTAGATAAAATAAAAGAAAGTAAAGAATATAAATTTGATACAGATTTAAATATTGATGATTTAAAAGAATTAGTAAAAGAATATAAAAAATTATATAAAAAAGAAATAAAAGTAGATTTCCCAGAAAATCCAAAAGAGCAATTGATGCTTGCTATAAAAGCTGTATTTAAATCATGGAATAATCCAAGAGCAGCAGTATATCGTAGATTAAATGATATACCTCACAACTTAGGGACAGCCGTGAATATACAATCAATGGTATTTGGAAATATGGGAGAAACTAGTGGTACAGGTGTTGCATTTACTAGAAACCCATCTACTGGAGAAAATAAATTATTTGGAGAATTCTTGCTTAATGCACAAGGTGAAGACGTTGTAGCCGGAATAAGAACTCCTAAAGATATATCTACATTAAAAGAAGTTATGCCAAGTGCATACGATGAATTTACGAAAATAACATCTATACTTGAAAATCATTATAAAGATATGCAAGATATAGAATTTACTATAGAGAGAGAAAAGTTATATATACTACAAACAAGAAACGGTAAAAGAACAGCTAAAGCATCTATAAATATAGCTGTAGATTTAGTTAAAGAAAATATTATAGATAAAAAAGAAGCTATAATGAGAATAGATCCTAAGCAATTAGACCAACTTCTTCATCCAAGTTTTGAAAACGAATCTTTAGAAAAATCAACAGTTATAGCTAAAGGACTACCAGCATCACCTGGAGCAGGTAGAGGAAAGGTTTACTTCAATGCACAAGATGTTGTTAGTGCTAAGGAAAGAGGAGAAGAAGCAATACTTGTTAGACTTGAAACATCACCTGAAGATATAGAAGGTATGGTATGTGCAGAAGGTATACTTACAGCAAGAGGTGGTATGACATCTCATGCAGCTGTTGTAGCACGTGGTATGGGTAAATGTTGTGTAGCTGGATGCTCAGATATAAAGGTAGACGAGTTTAATAAAGAGATAAGAACAGAGTTAGCAGTTATAAAAGAGGGCGAGTATATTTCATTAGATGGGTCTAGTGGATGTGTTTATTTAGGGGGAGTTAAAAAGACGGATGTAGCTTTAAGTGGAAGTTTTGAAATATTAATGGACTGGGTAAATGAATATAAAGACATAGCAGTAAGAACTAATGCAGATAATCCAAGAGATGCAAAAGCTGCTATTAAATTTGGAGCAGAAGGTATTGGTTTATGTAGAACTGAGCATATGTTCTTTGATGAAGATAGAATACCTGCTGTAAGAGAAATGATATTATCTAATACACTAGAACAAAGATTAAAAGCATTAGATAAATTACTTCCTATGCAAAAAGAAGATTTTATAGAAATATTTAAAGTTATGGATGGAAAAGAAGTTAATATAAGATTACTTGATCCACCTCTTCATGAATTCTTACCTCATGATGATGAATCTATAAGTGCTCTTGCTAAAACTATGAATATAGAAGTAAGCGAAATAAAAAGAAGAATAGTAGATTTAGAAGAATTTAACCCAATGCTTGGCCATAGAGGATGTAGACTTGCTATAACATTCCCTGAAATATATGAAATGCAAGCAAAGGCTATAATATATGGAGCAATAGAAGCTACTAAGCTAGGGGTAAAAGTAATTCCTGAAATAATGATACCTTTAGTAGGAGAAGTAAAAGAATTGAAAGTAATAAGAGAAATGATAAAAGAAACTATGGATAATATAATAAAAGAAGAAAATGTAAAAATAAATTACACAATAGGTACAATGATAGAAGTTCCAAGAGCATGTTTAACAGCAGATGAAATAGCACAAGAAGCAGATTTTTTCAGCTTTGGAACTAATGATTTAACTCAAATGACTTTTGGATACTCAAGAGATGATGCAGGAAAGTTCTTAGGGGAATACGTAAATAATGAGTTATTAGAAAAAGATCCATTTGAAGTACTAGATCAAAATGGTGTTGGAAAGTTAGTTAAAATGGGTGCTAAGTTAGGAAGAGAAACAAAGCCAGAATTAAAAATAGGAATATGTGGAGAGCATGGAGGAGAACCATCTTCAGTAGAGTTCTGCTATAAGCTTGGACTTAATTATGTATCTTGTTCACCATTTAGAGTTCCTATAGCAAGACTTGCAGCAGCACAAGCAACTATAAAAAATAAATAATTTAAATATAAACTCCTTTATAAAATAACTTATAGAGGAGTTTTTTTAATGTAACATCTAGAATATACATTTCATAATATATAATGATATTTTGAAAATCAAATTCAATGGGGGATATAAAATGATAAAATGTCCAAGATGCGGAAAAGATGTTTCATCAAGACCTGGAACAATATGCCCAAGATGTGGGCTTAAGGTATCAGAAGTAAATCAAAAGGTAAGATGTCCAGAACCAAGTTGTAGAGCGTTAGTATCTAGAAGATTAGAATACTGTCCAAAGTGTGGATGTAAGCTAAAAGGATATAAATTTTCTGAGATTATGAAAATGGCAAGATGTAAAATTGATGAAACTTTTTATGATAAAGAAAAATAGGTTGCTAAAAATTAGCAACCTATTACGGTCTTTCAATATCCCAACCGAAATATCCATTTTCTTTTTTATAATATTTTAATATAGCATCAAATTTATCACCTTGTTTAGAAGTTAGTGATTTAACTTTTGCTGATCCGTTTTTAAGTATACTTTTTACCATAGTCTTATTAGGTTTCTTTTTGTAGTATTCTAAGAATTTATCATTTTTCCATATTGCAAATTTACATTCTTTGTAATTATTACATATATATCCTTTGCCAATTTCAACAACATCTCCTTGACAAATAGGGCACTTTCCTAATGATTCATTTTTAGTATCGGGTGATTTTGAAGTATTCTTATTTGAAGATTTAGAATCAGTTTTTTTAGATGATTCTTTAGTAAATTTCTTAGTTTTAGGGTTATATGTATAGTTTTCTGTACTAATATTTTTAGGCCTATCTCTTTTTATAAGTTCTACATTTTTAACAATAAAACTCATTATATTAGTTAGATACTCTTTTCTAGTGAAATTTCCTTTTTGAATATCACTTAAACTTTTTTCTAGCTTACCAGTATAGTCAACGTCAAATAAATCTTTAACAGGGAATATTTCAACTAAATTTTTTCCTAAATCAGATATAAAATATGATTTACCTTTTTTGCCAACATATCCAACTTGCATAATTTTTTTAATACATCAGCACGAGTCGCAGATGTACCTATAGAGTAGCCTGATAAGACAGCAGTATCTTCTTCAGATACATTTTTACCACAGTTTTTCATAGCCTTAAGTAAAGTATCTTCAGTATAAGGCTTAGGTGGAGTAGTTTGCTTGGTTAAAGTTTTTATATCTATTATATCAACAACATCTTTGTTATTTACCATAGGAAGTAAATCATCTTTTTCTTCTTTATTATAAACTTCTAAATAGCCTTTAGTTTTAAGGACTTTACCTTTAGTTAAGAAAATATGTCCATCAACATTTGTTTTAATCTCAGTATTTTCATATTCAGCAGGAGGCATAAAGTTTGCTATAAACCTATCTTTAATAGCATTATAAACTATAAGTTCATCAGCACTTAAATTATTAGGTATTATATAAGTAGGTATAATAGCACTATGGCTATCTACTTTAGATGAATCGAAAACTCTTTTTGTTTTAGAAAACTTTACTTTATTCTCATATTCAAGTCCTGCCTTTAATTTGTCTAAAGCTTGTGATACTTTTGAAGTTAAACTTTCTTCTAAATAAATAGAATCGGTTCTAGGATATGTTATATATCCACCCTTACCTTTTCCTTCATAAAGTGACTGACATACACTTAAAACCTTATCAGATGTAAAATTTGCATGTTTGGATGTTATATATCCTTGCAAAGATGTTAAACTGAAAAGCTTAGGAGCATATTCCTTAGACATGGTAACTTTTTTATCTTCTATAGTTCCGGTATTTGAAGTTATACTATCGATAACTTTATTTGCTTCTTCAATTGTATCAAATTTACTTTCTTTACCTTTTATGTACTTTCCTTTGTATTTCCCATTATCACACCTAAAATTACCTTCTATCTCATAATAAGTTTTAGGTACAAAGTTTAATATTTCCATATCTCTATCATAAACCAATTTTACAGTTGGAAGTATGACACGACCAATATTAAGTAACTTTCCATTACCATATTTTAATGTAGCAGCAGATGTAAAATTAATACCAATTAACCAGTCAGTAATAAGTCTAGTATATCCTGCTGCTTGTGAATTTCTCATTTCAGAGTCATCTTTTAAATTGTTAATACCTCTTGTTATATCTTCAGGTGTCCATTCATTAACTAAGATTCTTTTAATAGGTTTTTTGTTTTTGGCAAGCAAAAATATAAGGAAAGATATTAACTCTCCCTCTCTATCGTTATCTGTTGCATTTATAATATATTCTACATCGTCTCTATGTAAAAGTTTTTTTACTATATCAAATTGCTTTTTCTTAGAACTATCTACTTTAAATTTAAATTTATCAGCAGGTATGAATGGAAAATTATCCATCTTCCATGATCCCGAATATCTATCTTTGTCGTAATCCTTCATATCATATAAACCAACTAAATGCCCAACAGCATAAGTAATTATATAACCATTTCCCTCGAAGTATCCATCACCTCTAGTTTTAGCACCTAAGAAGGATGCTATAGTTTTGGCAACAGATGGTTTTTCCGCTAATACTAGTTTCAATAAATATAAACCTCCTTTATAAAGTGCATAAAAGTTTTTTAACAACTTTAAATATATTATCACAAAAAAAGAAAAGACTGCAAGGCAGTCTATACATTATAATTAAAATTATTGTTTTTATTAGTTAGGCCTTTTAGATAGCAATCAACAAAACTGTCAGCTAAAAATTCATCCATTAAAGTTACAAAAGCTATATGATTTGTATTATCAGGATTATTTTTTTTCAAATTGTAATTTAAAATAGAACCAGATATAGTACAAGATGATAGCGGATTTATATAAATTCTTTGAGTGTCAGATAAAGATGTAAAAATCTCAAAACATTTTGAAGTATCAATTAAATATGTATGGTCTATTAAACCTTTTAGTTCTGGAAATTTCATATATAAATCATAAGATAAATCTAACTCACTACATTTAAGATGATTTTCCTTATATCCACCAAGTATAATATATACATTATTTTTAGAAATAGATTTAAATGATAAAATTAAATTTTTAATAAATTCATTTACTTCAATAGGTAAATATAGATACAGTGGATTAGTATCATTTATAGTAATATTAAAATCATCTAGTAAGTCAATTAAATCATAAGTATTAAAATTGTTATTATTAAAGTTTAAACTATTGTAAATTAAAAATAGGTTGCCATATAACCTTTCTTCATAAATACTTTCTAACTTTTGTTTCATCCAAGGAACAGGTAATAAATTCATGAAATACCTCCTAAATAAATATAATTTCTAATAAATAGAATATATCTCTCTTTAATATAATTAATATTATGTATATAATAGTTAAATAAGAATAAAAAAGGAGAGACTAAAATGTATACATTAAAGATAAAAAAACTAAGCGAAGAAGCAATAATACCAAACTTTGCTCATCGAGGTGATGCTGGTATGGATTTATATTCTATAGAAGAGGTGGTTATTCCTTCAAGTGAGACAAGACTTATAAAAACTGGAATATCAATCCAACTACCTAAAAATACAGAAGCTCAAGTAAGACCAAGAAGTGGTATGGCTCTTAAGCATTCAATTACAGTTTTAAATACACCTGGTACTATAGATGAAGGATATAGAGGTGAAATCTGTATAATACTAATAAATCATGGCAAAGACGAATTTGTTGTAACTAAAGGGATGAAAATTGCTCAAATGGTAGTTAAACCAATATATGATATAAATATAGAAGAAGTTAAAGAACTAGATAATACAGAGAGAGGTCAAGGTGGATTTGGATCTACTGGATTTTAAATAAAAGTATGGCTAAAAAGAAGAGTTAAATATTAATATTTAACTCTTCTTTTTTTATGTATAAATATGTAATTTATGTCAGTTTTTTACAAATTAGTATTTGTATAGACAAAAAGTAACAAATTTGCAATAATAATATTATAGATTAAAATGAAATAAAAAATATTTATAAAATTAAACAGTATACATACCAAGCTTGAAGCGTAAATAGAACATAATTGTAAAGTAAGCTGATTTAAATATATTAGATTGCTTTATATAAATATTATTAAAATTTGAAAGGAGTTGAGTTAATTACAGTATATTAAGTCTGTAATAATTTATTATGAACATAAGCAAAAAAGAAGCAGTTGCTACATTGGTAGCTACATCTATAGTTCTACCAATGTCGGTAACTATAGCAAGTGCAAATGAAAATAGTGTACAAGCGATAAATATAGAATATAGAACAATAACTGGAAATTCAGTAAATTTTAGAACAGGTCCAGGGACAAATCATTCATCTATGGGTAAATTAAATAAAGGTAATACTGTAGAGTATATTGGTAAAAGTGGTGCATGGGTAAACGTTAAGCATAATGGAAAAGTAGGATATGTACATGGAGATTATGTATCTACATCTAATAACACTTCAACAGATAATACTATAAAATCAACGAAAGTAGTAAATGGAAATTCAGTAAACTTTAGAACAGGCCCAAGTACAACTAACTCATCAATTGGTAAGCTAAATAAAGGTACAGAGGTAGGGTTTATATCAGAATCTAATGGATGGTCAAAGATAAGCTATAATGGAAAAATAGGATATATGTCGAGCCAATACTTATCAAATAAAGGGAATACACCATCAGAAGATAATTCTGTAAAATCAACAAAGATAGTAAATGAAAATTCAGTAAACTTTAGAACAGGCCCAAGTAC
>NZ_JAFFPK010000007.1 GCF_017590215.1 Clostridium sp. CCUG 7971 | reverse complement strand
TTCTAATTTTACAGATTTTTTATTTTTAAATTTACTTTAATTAAATACATCACAAATTAATTTTTTACCATCATAAAGTTTTGCAATTTCATTTTCTCTATACATCCACTCTTGGCATAAATTAAAGTCATCAATATTAAAGACTTCTTGCTTTTCAAATTCAAAATTTTTCATTCTATTTGCCATATCTAAACTGTATCCAGCACAGTCAATACATATATTTACCTTTTCTTCTTGTGATAATGAGTTAAATAATTCTTGTGCTTCTTCTAATGCCTTATGGAAATTAGATACAGCTAATTTATTATTATTATAAAACTCTTCATCAAAAGCCCACATAACTAAATTTTTATCACTATTTCTACTGCTCCAAATTATTTCTCCACCACTTTCAATTACATCACTTACAAAAGGCTCTATTGCTACTAATGCATCAATTTCTCCATCTTCAAGTGCCTTAATTCTTTCATATGAATTATTAATCCAAACAACTTTTGCATTTTCAAGTATATCCTTTAAGTCATTTTTTAAATATAGGCGAAACAAACCCGATCTATTTACCCCAACTTTAAGATTTTTTAAGTCTTTTGGATAGTGTTTGCCTCCTACAACATGTATTGTACGAGTTAAATTAGATGTTAATACTGCTCTTTTGCCTTTTTCTAACATATAAAAGAAAAATGTTAAATCTCCAACCATTGAATCTACTTTTCCATCATAAAAGTCTTTATTTCCATCAAATAAAAACTTTTCATCTATTCTCAGATTAATATTAATACCATACTTTTTAAATATTTTCTTTTTATCTGCAATAAAAACTGGTACAGTTAATGGATTTATTCTTATTAATTTTAAATTTATTGTGTTCATATTTGAATTAAATCTCCTTTTTAATACTATGCATTCATTATTATTTTATAATTAAGCTAGCTAAAAATTCTAAACTCATGACAATATGGAAACCATATATTAATAATAATGGCCTAGGTCCCCAATCTTTTCCCATCTGAGGATATACGTTTTCTATTTTATAATAATCTTTATACCAACATACATATCCATAATAATAAAATATAATTAACCCACTTATAAATATTATTACTGAAATATTATTTGTAAAATACAAAATCCCCCAAAATACTATCATTGTTATAGCCTCTGGTATTATAATTTTAATAGAATTTCTAAATCCAATAACATGAGGAAGAGTTGTTCTTGTCCCCTTATCCTTTTCATAATCTGAAGTATTATTAGTTGACATTAAAAATACAGTCATTATCATAGCTATTAGAGAATATAAAAGTATCGCATAATTCGCCCTATTAGTTTGTATATATGCTGATATAAAACAACTAATTGCTCCAACAAATACGCCTGACACAAATTCTCCAACTGGATAAACTATATACGGCTTAGGGCCTAAAGAGTATCCTATAGCTGCTAAAACACTTATTAATCCAATTATTAATATATTGATATTTTTTGTTATAAATACTATTGATAATCCACATATACCACTAATAATTAATAAAAATCCTATTATAATTAAGGCATCAACTATCTTGGCATCTCCTCTTACTAAGCCCTCACTTCCTAGATGACCTGTAAATGTATCTTCATTTTCTTCATTTTTTAAAAATGCTCTTATTTCATTTGCTACATTAGCGACTATATTTAAGCAAAACCCTGTTATAAACATAAGAATTAATAATAATATGTTTAATTTACCTACCATGTAGGAACCAAATAATCCACCACTTAAAACTGGTAAACCCGTTGCAAACCCTGTTCTTATCTCCATTACAGTGTATGCTCTTTCAAAAAAATTCTTTTTATTCATTATTTAATACTCCCTGAAGTTATACCATCATATATATGTTTCTGTAAAAAAATAAAAAATACTAACATTGGTATTATACTAATTATAATTGCAGCACAAATAACATGCCACTGTATTTCATATGGACCTATAAATTTAAATAAGGTCGTTGACACTGTTTGTAGATTCATATCTGGCATATATAAAAATGGTATATAAAAATCATTATATATAGAAATCATTTTTATCATAATAACACTTATAGTTACTGGCTTTAATAATGGAAATATTACATTCCTATATATTTGAAAATAATTTGCTCCCTCTAACATAGCTGCTCTATCTAATTCTTTTGGAATTTTTTCTAATGCCTGCATGTACATATATATCATTAAAACATCTGCACCTATATAAAGTAGTATTGGTGCTAGCCTTGTATTATAAAGACCTAAATTATCAATTATTTTAAATGTTGATACTTGCGATATTTCCATTGGTACTACTGATACTGCAAAGTATATAAATAAAATTAATTTTTTACTCTTAAAACTAAATCTATTTATAACATATGCAACCATTGATCCAACTACTATACTTCCTAAAACTCCAAATAATGTTAATATAAATGTATTAAAAAATCCAAGTAACATACGTCCTTCAAACAATGCTTTCTTATAATTTTCTATATTAAAAAAGTTACTTGGTGGCATAATACCTGGAGTTTTCGTAAACTCTTCAAAGTTTTTAAAAGAACCAAACAAAATTGTTAATACAGGTAATATAATAATTATCGTCCACAATAATAAGCTTGTGTATACAAATATATTTTTAGTAACTTTTTTAAAATTCATCTTCATCATTCCTATATACTATTTTTTGTAACATAATAAGTACTCCTACTACAATTGATAGTATAACAGCCATGGACGCTGCCATACCAAACATTTTTTTCTCAAATGCTGTTTTCATAGTTTGAAGTAAAAACGTCATTGTACCGTTTGATCCATTGGTTAAAATCATTGGAATTTCAAAAACTGAAATAGCTCCAATTGTTAATAAAATAAAATTCACTTTGATTACTGTATGAATATTTGGTAATATTACATACCTTACTTGTTGAAGAAAGGTGGCACCTTCTAGCTTAGCTACTTTTTTATATTCATTTGGAATAGTAGCTATTGCTCCAAAATACATTATAAAGCTAAATCCAGTATATCTCCAAAGTGAAATACTGGCTAATGTATAATTTACAAATACTGGGTCTCCTAGCCAAAATTTTATATATTCTTTTAATCCAAGTAGTATAAGTATTTCATCAAATGTTCCTCCTGGACTAAAAAACATTCTAAACATCATCGAGATAGCTACACCACTAATAAGTGTTGGAAAAAATATAATTGCTTTAAAAAATGACTTTCCCTTTATTTTTGTAGATAATAAAATTGCAAAATATAGAGATATTATTATTTGTAAAACACCAGACGCAAAATAATATAAACTATTTAAAAATACTTTTACATAGGATGGGTTTGTTATTATTTTAAAAAAATTATCAAATCCAACAAATTCTTTTATATCAGATAGTCCATTCCAAGAAGTTAAACTATATTGAAATAAATAAATAACAGGCAAAAATCCAAATGTAATTAAGAGTAAAATAGGAAAAAAAAGAAAGAGAAAAATAATTTTTCTTTCTTTTTTTCTAATACTATTACTTTGCATTATTCTTTACTTCTTTAGCCCAACTTGCTTCTAAGCTGTTTATGTAATTTTCGTAGCTTTCATTTTGCTCTGGATATAAACCTATATTAATTACCTTTTGTAATGAATCTTTTAATCTTCCAACTCCAACCTCATTTGCTATATCTGAATATAATTTATCATCTTCTGGTTTTTCCGTTGGAACAGTTAATATAACTTTATTTTCTTCAAATATTTTCTTTTGCCCATCTGTAAAATCAGATTTTTTTGGTGATATTCCATTTGATTCGGCTGCATATCCACTTTCACTAGATATAAAGAAATCTAAAAATGCTTTTGCTGTTTCAATATTTTTACTATTTTTATTTATTCCAACAACTGAATCTGCCCCATATGCAATAGTATTCTCACCATTTAATTTTACAGGGAATGGAGCTATTGCTATATTATCTTTATCACTATTCATATTTTCTATTGTAGGTACATCTTGAGAACCACTTACTATCATAGCAACTTTTCCATCAGCTAACATTTGTAGAGACTTTGCTATATCTCCTGTTATTGGGTCTTTTTCTATCAAACCATTTGATGAAACATAATATATAAAGTCCATGATTTCTCTCATTGGTTGCCCTTCTTTAAATGCTGTACCTGCTTTTAGTGTTTCAGATCGGTATTGTTCTCCTCCAAATGATGTTAATGCTCCTCCCCAAATTCCAAGTATTGTATTATAATTTGTGTAATATGGGATTGCATCTGTATTATCTTTAATTTTTTTAAGCGCAACTTCCATCTCTTCCATTGTAGTTGGCATAGTTTCTATACCTGCTTCTTTTAATACCTTCTTATTGTAAATTACTCCAAGTGAATTTAAACGAGAAGGTAAACCATATGCTACTGAGTCATAATCAGCTTCTGTTACATCCATATACTCTTTTTCAAGATCTTCTACTTTTCCTAATGGAACAAAGTAATTACTATATTCCTGTGGTGTAGCATTTAAGCTAAATGGTATAAATAATACATCTCCATATTCTTTAGTGTTCATACGAGTTGTAATATGAGTGTCATAATCTGTTGATGATTCCCACTTAATATCTACTACATCTGGATATTTCTTTTTAAAATTTTCTTCAACTTGTGCGAAAAATTCATCTGCATCTGTTCTATCTGTCACTACAGTTATTTCTCCCCCAATTTTCCCCTTATTAGAAACTTCACTTTCTGACTTTTTTGCACATCCACTTAATGCTAATGTTGCAATAAGTGATAAACCAATCATTCTTTTCATTTTACTCTCTCCTTAAATTTTCTTTCGTTATACTATCAAAAATATTTGCTTTATTAAAATCAAATACTACACTTATCACTTCTCCTACTTTCAGACTTTCATTTTGATTATATTTCATTGTAAATGTAGTATCTTTTTTTCTTAAATAAATTAATGATTCTCCACCTATATATTCTATTTTTTCAATTGTTGCCTCTAATATATTTTTATTTTTTATATATTCATTTATTGTACCTACAAATCTTATATGCTCTGGTCGAATCCCCATAATATAACTTTTTCTATTATCTAAATTAGGTAATTGATCTTTTGAAAAAACAATATCATCATTTATACAAAAAGTGTCCTTACTAATCTTTATATCAAATGTATTCATCTTAGGCCTACCTATAAATGTTGCTACAAATAGATTTGATGGATTTTCATAAATTTCATTAGGTCTACCTACTTGTTGAATAACTCCGTCATTTAGTATAACTATTCTGTCTGCCATTGATAGTGCTTCTACATGATCGTGTGTAACATAAATAGTTGTTGCTCCTATTTTTTTATGTAAATTTGTAATCTCGTTACATGTTGAGTATCTAAGCTGAGAATCTAGATTAGATAGCGGCTCATCCATAAGAAATAATTTTGGTTCTCTAACCATTGCACGAGCAAGAGCTACTCTTTGTCTTTGACCTCCTGATAACTTTTTAGGCTTTACCTTTAAAAATGCTTCTATCTCTAATATTTTAGATGCCCATTTTACTTTATTTTCTATAGTTTTTTTATCTATTTTTCTTATCTTCATTCCAAATGCAATATTTTCATACACAGTCATATGAGGAAATAATGCATAGTCTTGAAATACCATTGATACATTTCTATCTTTGGGCAATACATCATTGATTATATTACCATCTATCTCAATAGTTCCACTAGTTGGTGACTCAAATCCACATATCATTTCTAACAATGTTGATTTTCCGCTACCACTTGGACCTAAAATTACAATAAACTCCCCCTTATTTATATTTAAATCAAAACTATTTATAGTGTTTTTTCCATTACTCTTATATTTTTTTACAATATTTTTTAATACTATATAGCTGATAATTTATCTCTCCTATCCTTGTTTAATATAACAATTATAAATATATAAAAAGAGAGATATCTTAATGATTAAATCCATTTCGATACCTCCCTTTTATATTAGTTAGGTCTATTATACTTAAAGCTTGCATAATAAATCAATAAATACGGAGAAACCATATATTCAAGTTTTTTATAGCATTATAACTAAATCAAATACCTAACTTGCCATAATTCTACATTTTATAAATAAATTACGTCTAATCTTAATTATAAACACCAATTAATAATATGATGAATTATAAATATTAATTAGAATATATATATTATCAGACTACTTAGTTTTTATACTAATCTAACAAACATAGAAGGGGGTGCTACTATTTTACCTAAATTAAAAGATTCTCTAAAAAACTCGTTTAACATATACAATAACTATTGTATTGATAACTATCAATTTGATTTTATGGGAGAATTTTTACTTACTAACTCTAAATACTTTTTAAGCAAGGATAAAGTTATTTATGCTTATGAAAATAATGAATATATTTTTGCTAAAGAAGTAGAAAACATATCAAAAGAATACCTAAACCAAAATATATTGCCTTTTATAAGTTATGCTTTAGACAATATTGTAAAAACCAATCAAAATCATATGTCATCAATAGTAACTTTATTTTTATCATCCAATTCTATTGATCCTGATCTAAAAAATCATATAAAAAAATACAGAAGAAGAAAAAGCTATAAGTTTGGTCTTAGAGGATATGCCTCAACTAGACTTATATTATTTGATAATACGAAACAAGAACTTCTCTATAACTCAGAGTCTAAAGATGTTATAAATTTTTATAAGGAGGTTTTAAAATGAATTCATTTACGCTTTTAATAGGAAGTGCAATTATACTTTTAGTAGCTTATATATTCTATGGTGGATACCTTGCTAAAAAGTGGGGTGTTGACGATTCCCGTAAAACACCTGCACATACAAAATATGATGGTGTTGACTATGTTCCAGCTAAATCTCCAGTTTTACTTGGTCATCACTTCGCATCAATAGCTGGTGCCGGTCCTATTGTCGGCCCTATACAAGCAGCAATTTTTGGTTGGATTCCAGTTACCTTATGGGTAATAATAGGTAGTATATTCTTTGGTGGTGTTCAAGATTTTGGTTCATTATTTGCATCTATAAGGCATGATGGTAAATCTATTGGTGAGATAATAGAAGCTAATATGGGTAAGAAAGGTAAAAAATTATTTGCTTTATTTGCTTGGTTAACTTTAGTTTTAGTAGTTGCCGCTTTTGCAAATATAGTCGCTGATAACTTTGTTTCAACTCCTCAGGCTGCAAGTGCTTCTGTATTCTTTATGATTCTAGCAGTATTCTTTGGTATAGCAGTATATAGATTTAAAGCACCTCTTTTATTATCTACTATAATTGGAGTCATATTATTATTTGCTTGCATTTACTTAGGATTTTTATTTCCACTAGTTTTATCTAAACAAGTTTGGATTCTTATACTTATGGTATATATATTTGTTGCATCTGTTACTCCAGTATGGATACTCCTTCAACCTAGAGATTATTTAAATTCATATTTATTATATGCAATGATAGCAGGTGCTCTTTTAGGTATAGTTATATTAAGACCTGAGATACAAATGGATGGATTTGTAGGCTTTAACGTTAATGGTCAGTATTTATTCCCTGTATTATTTGTTACTGTTGCTTGTGGTGCAATATCAGGTTTTCACTCTTTAGTCGGTTCTGGTACATCTTCAAAACAATTATACAAAGAGTCTGATGCTAAAAAGATAGGTTATGGTGCAATGCTTATAGAAGGTCTATTAGCTATAGTAGCACTTATAACTGTTGCTTATATATCAAATGCTCAATTTGGTGATTTATTATCAAACGGTGGTCCTGTAAATGTTTTTTCAGAAGGTATAGCAAACTTTATGCTTTCTTTTGGTATTCCATTTAGCATAGGTAAAACTTTCACAGCACTTGCAATATCTGCCTTTGCTCTTACTTCACTGGATACTGCAACTAGACTTGGAAGATTTATATTCCAAGAGTTCTTTGATAATGATAGCTGTGAAAATAAAGAAGAATCTAAGAAAAATCCCCTTACAAATATGTATGTTTCAACAACTATAACAGTTGTATGTTCTGGATTTTTAGCTATTTTAGGTTACGAAAAAATTTGGCCAATATTTGGTTCTGCAAATCAATTATTAGCTGCAATATCTTTAATGGCAATAGCTATATGGCTTGCTAATACAAATAGAGGATGTAAGGAGTTTATTATTCCTATAATATTTATGTTTATTGTTACTATAGTCTCTCTTTGCTTTAACATTAAATCAAATATGGGTGTAAATTATCCATTAGTTATAATAGCTATAGCACTTTTAGTCTTATCGCTTGTATTAATAAAAGAGGCCTTAGCATTTTTCAAACATAATAAAGATAAAGAAATTAACTAATAATTAAATATTTTATAAAAAGGCCGTCGCCCTATATTTTTAGTGCGACAGCCCCTTTTATTTACATTGAAATACCTTCATCTATTCCAAATAAATATACATACTTTTCTTTTACTTCTTTCCCTGTTAAATCTTCAACTACTTGAGCGTATAAATCTAACTGCTTTTTATATCTATTTACTACATCTTCTTTATTTTCTTCATTTACGAAATCTGTTTTATAATCAACTATGACAATTTTTTCATCTTCTTCAAAGTACATGTCTATTATACCTCTTAACATAAGACTTTCATCATCATATCTTGTAATTTCATCATATGTTTCTAGCTCTTCATATATATATACATCTTTCATTTTGATTTGAGCATAAATTGCTTGTTCTTTTTTAATAAATTGAGATTTCAGTACTCTTTGACCTAAATCTGATTTAAAGAATTTATATATCTTATATGGATTTATAACTGATGATTGCTTATTAGTTATTATACCTTTAGATATAAAACTTTTAATTTGTTCTTCTATTTCACTAATACTATTTATTTTATTAAAGTCTAAAACTTCCATAACTAAATGGACTATAGTGCCTTTTTCAGCTCCAGTTATTTTATCATTAACTTCTGATTCTTGCATAAATAATGGTTTCTTTAGACTAATTTGATTATTAAATATATCCTTTGTATATTCTTCTTCATAATTATTTTGTATCTTTTTAATTTCTGTTACTGATATACTAGCAGGTTTAGTTACACAAAGTTCGTATGGATAAATATAGTCTAATTTTTCTTTTATATCATAGTAATACTCACTATCAGGTTTATCTACATCTAAATTTTTTATAATCCCTTTAATTCCTTCTTGCTCTTCATCTTCTTTTTCTTCTATCGATACATCATCTTTATACCAAATTTTTGCATTCCACTTTGAACTATGATTATCGATATTATCTATATCAATATCAGCTATTTCTCTTAAATTTTCTAAGTCTTTATGCTTTAAAACCGCTGGCATTATCCAATCTAAAAATCCCTTACCTTTTAATATTTTATATTGTGATATTGGTTCATTTCCATCTATTCCATTTGACCATGATTTTAAACTTTTCTCTATGTTTCTAGTAGAGCCTGTTATTATAAGTTTTTCTTTTGGTCTTGTAAAAGCAACATATAGTACCCTCATCTCTTCCGATAGATTTTCTACATTTATTTTACTTTTTAATGCTTCTTTTGCTATACTTGGGTAAGATATTCTTCTTTCATAATCTACAACCTGAGGACCATATCCTAGATTATGATGATATAATATATCCTTCTTAAAATCTTGAGTATTGAAATTTTTACCCATACCAGAACATATTACAACAGGGAATTCTAGACCTTTACTTTTATGTATACTCATTATCCTAACTACATTAGCATTTTCTCCTAAAGTTTTTGCACTTCCCATATCCGTATTAGATTTTCTTAATTTACTTACAAAGTTTATAAAGTTAAATATGCCTTTAAAGCTAGTTTCTTCAAATTGCTTAGCTCTTTCAAATAGTATCTTTAGATTTGCTTGTCTTTGAGAACCTCCAGGTAGTGCCCCTGCATAAGCATAATATCCTGTTTTAGTATATAAGTACCAAAGAAATTCATCTGTACTCATGTAGAGTGATTTTTCTTTATAGTCATGTAATCTATTTATAAATTCTATGCACTTTTTACTTTTCTCATCTTCACTTTGGCTAAACATTTCTAATGCTTCGTAAAAGCTTTTTTGACCATCTTCTACTCTTATATCTATTAAATCTTCTGGCGTAAATCCACAAATTGGTGATTTAAGCACTGCTAAAAGAGGTATATCTTGCATTGGATTATCTATAACTTGAAGTAGAGATATAATAGTTTTTATTTCTATAGTATCAAAGTACCCTATTCCTGTATCTGCATAAGTTGGTATATCCATATTCATAAGTTCATCTGCAAATACAGGTGCCCAAGCTGAAGTTGCTCTAAGAAGTATTACGATATCTTTAAATTGTACTGGTCTATAATCATCTAATTTTTTATCATAAACCATTTGAATTTTGCCATCTTCGTTTTGATTCATTAAATCTTTTATTATTTTACCAACCATTCTAGCTTCAAGCTGAATGTTATCTACTTCTTCCTCTTCTTCATTACTTTCATTTTCTTTTTCTTCACTTGAGTCTTCAGATCTTAACTTGCTTTGCATTATATGTATTTCAGAAGGTCCTCCAACTAAAGCTTTTTCATTAGTATTTTCTTTAAATATAGCTCCTAAATTAAGTCTTTCTTCTTCTGTATAATCTATCTCTCCAATATGCAAACTCATTGTATTTTCAAATATATAATTTGCGCAGTCTACAACTTCTTCTCTACTTCTAAAGTTTTTATATAGCATTATTTTTCTATATAAAGAACCTTTTTCACTATCATAATCTGCATATTTCTTTAAAAATATTTCAGGTTTGGCCTGTCTAAATCTATATATACTTTGCTTAACATCTCCAACCATAAATCTATTAGGCACTTTTATTTTTGCAATAGTGCTAAGAAGTACCTCTTGTACTAAATTACTATCTTGATATTCATCTATAAATATTTCATAAAATTTATCTCTGTATCCTAAAGCTATATCTGACGGTATATCATTTCCGTTATCATCTTTTTCTGTAAGTATTTTCAAAGCAAAATGTTCTATATCGTTAAAGTCAATTATTCCTTTTTCTCTTTTTTTACTATCATAAGCTTCTTCAAACTTAATTACAGTTTCTGATATAGATTTTGCTACATTATATAAAT
Organism: Clostridium sp. CCUG 7971; assembly: GCF_017590215.1. Taxonomy (GTDB): domain Bacteria; phylum Bacillota; class Clostridia; order Peptostreptococcales; family Peptostreptococcaceae; genus Faecalimicrobium. The sequence continues at coordinate 10,911 of NZ_JAFFPK010000007.1, read as the reverse complement.
ATCTAAGTTCATCATTTATATCTTCATTTTCTTTACAAAATGTTGATGCTATCATTGATTCTATTGATTTTTTAGCTTTTTTCCTTATATCATCTGCTTTTTTCTTTATATCAGTTATATATGTTGGTGCATCTTTAGGGATTCTTTTTACTCCTTTTGTGTAATTTTCAAATTTAATAGATGACATCGCCTTAAATGCATCATCCCAAGTTTTATTGCACCCCTCTAGTATCCTTTTTATCCCATTATAATCACTTTTGAATTTATCTAAATATGTCTCAAGCTCTTCTATATCTTGAAGTTCTTCTAAAGCTTTTGCCATACTTATTTCCATTCCACTTACTTCTATTTTAACGGTATCGAGTATAGCCTTAGCCCAAATTGAATTTGAAAACTCAAAGCTTTCATCTATATTAAATTGCTCAGCTGAAAATTCTAACCATTCTTTTGGATTTGGAGATGCCATTGCGAAATTATATATCCTAAGTATAATATCAGCTAAATTACTATCTCCTCTTCTCTCTGCATAACTTTCAACTAAATTTAAAAATCCTTTATCTTGTTCTACATAAAGTTGTTCAAAAACTTCTTCTATAGCTTCTTGCTTTAGTAAGGTGCATTCTGTAGTATCTCCTATTCTAAAGTTAGGGTCTAAGTTTATCTTGTGGAAGTTAGATTTTATAACTTCTAAACAAAATGAATGTATTGTTGTTATACTAGCTTTGTTTAAAAGCACAAGTTGACTTTGTAAATGTTTATTTTCAGGATTTTTATCTAATGATTTACCTATTGCATCTCCTACTCTTTCTCTCATTTCTGAGGCTGCTGCATTAGTAAATGTAACTACTAATAACTTATCTATATCAATAGGATTATCTCTATCTGTTATCATTTGTATGATACGCTCAACTAGTACTGCAGTTTTACCCGAACCTGCAGCTGCTGCTACAAGTAAATTACAGTCTCTACTATCTATAACTGCTTGCTGTTCATTTGTCCATTTAGGAGAACTCATTATTTCACCTCTTCTCTCATTGTCTTTATTATTTCATCATCGCTCTTTTTATTTATAACTTTATATTTATTGTCCTTTAATGTTGTATCAAATTGGCATATAGCTGAGTAGTTACAGAATGTACATGAATTTTTATCTTTATTTTTATATGGAGATATACTTATATTTCCGTCTAACATATCTTCACATAAGTCTTTTATAAGATCTTTTACATACTTTCTTATTACATCAAATTCTTCACTACTTACTCCTTTTGTGTGTCTACCTAAAGTTCCATCTTTGTTTAAATTTGCTGGTATTATTAAGGAATTAGATCTTTTTCCGTTTGCTAAAGATTTATCCATTTCTTTTATAATATTTGAATCTTTTATTAAAAGTCCTTGCATCTTTAAGCTTTTTAATATATTTTCTCTAATTTCTTCATCATCTTTATTTTCATCAAATTTAACTATTGGATCATCAATTCTAGAGTATAAAATAGCTGCTGGATTTAAACTTTTACCATCATCCTTACCACTTTCTAGTATTGCATCTAGATAAACTAATAGTTGCAACTGAAGTCCATGATATATATCTGTCAAACTTAAATCTTTTTTACCAGATTTATAATCTACAATCCTTATATATCTTCCTTCTTCATTTTCAAACTCATCAACTCTATCAATTTGCCCTCTTAGATTTATTTCTTCTCCATTATTTAATATTATTTTTATTGGAGGATATTTTCCTTTCACAGAAAAATCAACTTCATAATCTGTTGGCTCAAAAGACCCTTGCTTTATTTGTTCACTGATTATACTTATTGCTGATATAAGCATGTTTTTAAGTCTATATGCAAGATATTTGTACCTCTCAGAACTTTCTAATATATACCCTGGAATTCTACCAACTATATCATCTACTATTTGAGATACTCTGTTTGTTATATATATTTGATCTATATCTCTCCAATCTAAATTATCAATACTTAGTTGTTTTGAAAATCTATCTAATATATTATGAATAAATGTTCCTAAATCTGGTGCTGTAAACGAATACTCTTTTCTTTCTTTTGCTTTTAATCCATATTGAATAAAATAAGCAAATGGACACTGTGCATACATTTCTAATCTAGAAACACTTAAATTTTTATCGTATAAAGATTTTATTTTTTCTTCTTCTATTTTTTGAACTTGATTTGTATAACTTAATCCACTTATTACTTTTTTAGTGATATTAGAATACTCTTTATCATTTAAATAGTATCTATATACGTCTATCCATATATTATTAATTTCTTTTCCATCATCAAATTCTTTTATTTCATTTATAAGTTCATTAAATGTTGGAGCTTTTACAGTTATTTTATCTAATATTTCTTCATCAGTCTTAGCTTCTTTTTCTATTAAGTAACTTTTGTTATCAATATTTGGGAATATTTTTTTAAGTCTAGATATTATAACTGATGGTCTTAAAGTTTTTCCTTCATGATCTGCAATAGGATAAGTTACTATAAGATTCTCACTTGTAGATGTCAAAGCCTTATAAACTAAATATTGTTCCTCAAAAGTTTTCGTTTTACTATCAATATCTACCTCTACACCCTTTTGACCTAAATTCTCTCTATCACTATCACTTAATAGTCCATTGTCTTTTGCTATAAGTGGGAATGTACCATCTGTTGTTCCTATTAAATATAAATACTTTGTATTAGGATTTTTCATTCTATCTACACTACTTACTAATACTTGGTCTATACTTGGAGGTACTAATCCTAGTTCATACTCATCAAATCCTAAGCTTATAAGTTTTATAAACTTATCTAAAGATATTTTTTCATCACCCATTATTTCTACCATTTGGTCAAAAATATCTACTACTATATTCCACACTTGTGAATATTGATTTGCTACATCTAGCTCACCTTTATCTTTAAAATTCATTATTAAATTTTCTATTGTAGTAGGCATTTCAATTTCTAACAAAAATTCATATACAAACTTACAAATATCACTTACGCTATTTCTTCCCTTTAATTTTTCTTGTAAGTTTATTATGGGTGACAATACTCTATTCTTTATTTCATTGACTCTAATCCTTATTTCAACTTCATTTTCTTTTTCTTCAGCTGCTATGTTATGATTTATTCTATAAGTCCACTCTTCTTCAAACCATTTTTTACCCTTTATACCATTTGCAAGCACATAGTTTTCAAGTAAGCTAATATCTTCATTACTTATACCTATAAGGCCACTTTTTAAATATCTAAACATAGTTTCATAACTGTATCTTCTATTTTTCATTTCTAATGCAGATATTATAAGTACTATTATTGGATTACTTTTAGCTTCTCTTTTTTTATCTATAAAGTTAGGTATTTTATATTCGTTAAAAATTGAGTGTACTAAAAAATCATACTTATTTAAATCTCTTGTAGCTATAGTAATATCTCTATATCTAACGTCTTTATCTCTCACTAATTTTACTATTTCTTTTGCTATTTCTTCTACTTCAGAATACAGGTTATTAAATTCTTTTATTTTTATATCTTTAGTTTCATTATCATATGTCTTGTATGGATAAGAATGATAGTACTTTTCTAGATGCCTAAGTTCTTCGCTATTTTTAAATCTTTTTATAACTGAGTTATTTAAATTAATAGATGAAAGTACTGAAATACCATCCTCATTGCACAATTTAATAAGTTTTTGATATGTAAATTTTGTTCTCGAAAATGCATCCGCCTTATTATAAGATATCGCTTGTGGATTATCTACCGTTAAAGATATAGTTACCTCTTTCGCTTTAGCAAATATACTTTTAAGAACTCTATACTGGTTAGGTGTAAAACCTGTAAATTCATCTATATAAATATATGCGTCTTTAAAATAATCGCATAAGTTTAGCTTGTCTGCTAATGAATTAAGCATATCTTGAGAATCCACATAATTTTCATTTAGTTTTTCTTCATATTCTTTATATATTTTACTTACATCCTTCAGCTTTAATTTTAAAGTTTCATTATCAATATCTCCACTTATATTTTCTAACATTTCATAACTTATATTGTATTGCTTTAATTCTGATATAATATCAGATATTGAACTTACAAATCCAGATTGAGAAGATGATTTTGAAAATATATTAAGCTCATCACTTACACTTTCTATTGCTCTATAAGTCATCATTGCTCTACCACTTGAATTTATATTAACTTCTGTTAACCCTCCAACATGAGAGAAAACTATATTACTCATGGTCTTAAAACTTAAAACTCTTGACCTTAGAAATTTATCTTTCTCTTCTCCTAGGAAAAGTTTACTCATTCTTTTTTCCATCTCAAAAGTATATTGTTCTGGAACTAGAAGTATAACAGGAGATGTTTCATTATCTTGAACTCTTTTTTTTATATCTTCAAGAATATATGTAGATTTTCCACTACCGCCTCTACCGAACACAAATCTAACACTCATAAATTTCCTCCTCTAAAATGTTATAATTTATATCGTCTCCATTGCATAATTTATTAAACTCACAAAACTTGCAATGCTCTTTATTATGAATTAAATCATATCTATAATCTTTTTGTTCATCATCATACTTAGTGTGCTTTATCCTATTTATGTACTCATTTAATTTATTTCTATTTGCATTATGTTTTTGGTCACTATATGAAATAGTAATTGGTCCATCATCAAATAATGGTTGATAATATTTCATTACTATATTTGAAGTATCAATATTAATACCAAATAACTTTGGTATTACCTCTTTAGCTAAAAACATATACACTATTGTTTGCATTCTATTTTCTATATTTTTATAATTAATTTTTCTATTTTCTGTTTTCCAATCATATATTTCAATTTTATCTTTTCCTAATATAACTAAGTCATATTTAGCTTGTACTTCATTTCCAAACAAATTATATCTAATTTCATATTCTGGCAAATATATATCTTCTTCATTTATAGGTATTAATTTCTTTATTTTACTTATCCATATAGAAAAGTTACTTTTATCACTATCATTTATACCTAAAGGTATACTGCTAAAATATCTTTCACAAAGTAAATGAAACTCTCTACCACTTTTTAGACCTTCATAATACTCTCTACTTTCTATATCATCATGTTTCCAATTTATATTATCTATATATTTATATTTAAATTTTAAAGGACATGACTTATACGTATTTATTGAGTTTTGGCTGTAACAAAAATACTTTAACTTGTCGTTCAATTAATATCACTTCCTTTTAGGTATCTATATTTTTATTATCGTTTATAGAATTTTCTTTTTTATATTTAATATATTTTTCAAGTTCATTTATATAAATAGATGGCTTTTGCTCTCTATTTTTCTTTCCTACTTCACTTTCATCTTTATAAGAACTACATGATAATACTAGCATTTCTTTTGCTCTAGTTATACCTACATATAGTAATCTTATCTTTTCATTTATTAATTCTATCTTCGTTTTGTTTATATAATCATTAGGATTCTCTCCTGTAAATATTGCATCTATTTCTGATTTAATTACTGCAATTGGATTTTTATATTTATCTTTTAAATACCATTTATCGCATTGAAACTTTTGAGTTATATTATCTGGAAAATTATACTCTACAAGGCCTAATAAAAATACACAGTCCCATTCTAGCCCTTTAGATTTATGATAATTACAAACCGTTATACTTCCTGGTTCTGGTTCATATCCATTCATTTCATAAACTACATCTATAATATGATTAAACACTTTATTCTTTGTATCAAATAATATCTCATATACATCCACTAAGCTTATATTAATATTTTCTGCTGTCAAATATTTTATATAGAAAGCTATATAATCAACTATAGCCTTATCTTCCTTTTCTAAATTTAATTGTTCTCCTATATATAAAATTAATAAATCTAATCTAGATGTTGGGTATTCAATTATATCTTTTAATACACTTACTCCATGTAAAAAGCTTTTATATAAGTCACCATTATCATCTATTATTAATGATTCATTTTTTTCTATATTATATATTATTTCTTCTGTATCATATTTTCTAAGAATCTCTAAGAAATCTTTTTTACCTAATTCATTATCGGTGTGTATAAACACTTTATCTAAAACATTTATAAGCTCTTCTACATCATCACAGTTTAATATAAAATTAATAATATAAGTTATATTATTAACCATATTTCTTTTGCTCATAGAATTTGGTCCTAATTCTTCAAATTCCATATTATTTTCAATTAGTTTTCTTGCCACTTGAGTAATTTGATCATTGAAAGGTACTAATATTCCTATACTTTTATCTGGATATTTTTTCTTTATACCCTTTGCATACGCTACTGTTTTTTCTACTTCATCATTCCAAGTTAAATATCTCTTTGTATTTATACTATAAATATCGGGTTTAGGGTTTTCTTTATAACCCATATCTATTGGAACTGTTTTTATTTCCATATCTTCTAGGGCATCTCTACATTCTACTTGTCTAAATTCATAATTTACGTATTTAACAAGTCTATTTGCTAAATCTAATATATCCTTAGAGCTTCTATTAGACATATCCATTCTATAGCAATTATCACTTTCTTCTATAAATTCTTTAAAATATTTAGGGTCTGATGATGAAAATGTACCGGTTATACTTTGGTTTATATCCCCTACTCTTACCAAATTATTATTTTCTTTAGATATTAACTTTATTATATTTCCTTGTATTTCATTAGAATCCTGGCATTCATCTTCAAATATATATTTATATCTATTTTGAAGTTTAAGTCTTAAACTTTCATCTAACCTAAGTGCTTTATATGCTAAAATTAATATATCATCATAATCTAATAATCCATATTGTTTTAGTTTATTATCGTACTCCCTATATATTGGAAGTATAATTTTAAGTATACCTTTATATGTAGGTTCTATTATATCGTCCAAATTTTTTGGTGATATTTCTTTATATTTTAATTCACCTATAGCATTTCCTACAAGTTCATAGAAACCATGCTCCCAGGCATCAAACATTCTATCTCTCCACTCACCATCTTTTTGGTCTTTTAAAAACCACCTAAATGCCCTTTCTCCTCCATTTAATCTAAAATTATTTATACATTCATTAAGTATTATATTTTTTTGTAAATCATCAGCAATACTAAATTCTTCACTTAACATTACTACTTCTGGTTTTTCCTTTATTATTTTTACTGCTAAACTATGTATCGTCATAACTTCATATGAATTTTCTTCTTTTATGTTATTATCTTGAAGTATTTTTTTTATTCTTCCTTTAAAATTACTTACTGCACTATTCATATATGTTAGTATTAATATCTTTGAACCATCATGCCTATTTTCTTTTAAAAGCTTAGCAACTAAGTTTGTTACTATAAATGTTTTACCTGCTCCTGGCACTGCTGGAACTGCCATAGTTCCACTTTCATATCCTATTATAGGTAATTGATCTATCCTATAATTTATATTATTCATCCTCGATTTCCCCTTTATCTAATATCTTTAATAATAAGCTATACAATATACTTTCTTGAATATATCCATTCACAGTATACTCACTTTTATATGCATATACTCGCTTTGCATTTTTTAAAAGATTATAAACCATATTATATAAATAATATCTTTTATACCCTTCTTCCATATCATCAGTATAAATCTTATTTTCATTAAAGGATTTTCTAAGGACTACTACATTACTTATATCCTTTTCTATTTTCATATTCCATGCATTACTTCCTATGTCAACCCAAAGCTGTATTGGCCTTTGTATATTAGATGATATATAAAAGTAAGGCGTTGTTATTAAAACTTTATTTGAGTCATTTAATCTATCTATATCAGCTCCACTATAATAATCATTTATTGTACTTTTAAGCGCCTCTATGAATATTCTTTCTTTCTCTTTATTTTTGTCTAAGTTTAATAGACTTATATTTTCAGTAAAAATCTCACTTTCATTTATTATATTTTTACATATATGTACATTCTTTCTTCCATCTTTTAAATTTAGCATCTTATCTATATAAAATTGAATTAAAAATTCACTTATTTTTAATTTATTTTCTTTTTTGCTATTTATATATTTTAGAATACATAAATAGCTATCATGTTCATCTTTATTCTTAAATATCTTAAATGCTTGTATTCTATTTACATCTAAAATTATTTCTATAAAGCTAATAAATTCTTCTTCCTTTATTAATTCTATATAATCGTAGAAAATACATGTTGCCACTACTAATGCATTAGCATATGGATAATCTATAATCTTTTTATCTTTTTTACTATTAAATACTTCTAAGTTATTATTTTCTAATATATTTTTAATTTGATAATCTAATACTGTATTGTTTACTGGAGATATTATAGCTATATCCTTAGGGCTTGTACTACTATTTACAAGTTCTATTACTTTATTACAAACTTCACTAATCATTTCATTATATAATTGACTTGATTCATCTAAATATATATCTGCAGAAGTATACAGTAAATCATTTATACTAATATTTTTAAATATATCATTGCTTACTTTGAAGTTTTCTCTTATTAAATTATTTATACAATCCATATCTATATTGTTAAAAACTGAATAATCTCTAGTTGAATTAAAGTTTATGTATAAATCATTTACGTCTTCTTTTAGTAAATCTATAAATTCAATTTCGGCATTGCTACAACTTTCAAAACTATCTACTATTAGATAACTTATTTCTTTTTTAAGAAAACTAATGTATCTTTCATCCTTAAGCAAATAATTATTATATAGATATATACAAAGAGAATTATCTACCATACCATTTGATAATAATATATTTATATAATTTTCTATTATTTCATTCATCTGGCTATAAGAAAATCTATTTAAACTCTCCCTATTCTTTTTTGATAAATATATTTTTTCTCCTATAGTTATAAAATCTATTAATCCTCTTGCAGCTTGATTAATATTAGTATTTATACTCTTTGATATGTTTCCACTTGTACTAGTTATATCATCAAAATAACCTTCTAAATTTCTTTTATTTTCAACCTCAGAATTTATTATATAATCAGATAAACTACTTGATATAAATGTTGGTGATACTGTATTTTTTTCTATTTTGTCACATCTTTCTAATACTAATGGCCAAAATTTAATAATTTCTTTTTTTATAAAACTTAAGTACGTAGTTACTTTTAATTCTTCACTAAAACTTAAGTTTAATTTTCTTAAATATGTAATTCTAGCCCTATTATTAGGCACTAGTATCATTATATTTTTAGATCTATTGTTATTTTGATTAATTAATTTATTATATATATCTATAAATTTATCTATTTTTTTACTTATATTTTCCTCTATAAATAAATATTTCATATTAACACCTTCTTTTTACTTATTTAATAGTATTTTAATTATATCATATAAAAATTTAATACTACCATATTGTAAGTTAGCCTATATTTTATATATTGTATAAAAGTTTATACTCTAAATTATCTACAAATCATACAAATTATAGTATATTAGTACATAAAAAATTCGTATTTATCAAACATCCTGTAAATAATAAAAGTTATAATTTTTTATAATAAAAAAATGCAGCCTATTGGCTGCTTTTTATTTTATCTTTATTAAAATAACATATTCGTTAATTAACTTCTAATTTAATTATTATTAGATTTACCATAAATATATTTTTAACTTTATATAAATCATTAGCTAATTAAACTTTTACGTCTAAAGTTTAACTAATTTCTAACTTAATTTAAATATATCATTTGCATTTAATACATATTATTCTATCTTATATTTTGTAGATTTTATTATATAAATTTATAAATTACTGTAAAAATTTATTTATAATAAATTTACTAAAAGAACCCATTACAACCATTGCTATATTTATAAACATTAAATAAATAACATAAGATATACTTATTTCTTTTATAAACATCTTAATTGCGGACATAGTTGGACTAAAATATGGCATTGCTATCCATAAAGCAGTATTTGGACTATTTAATATATACTGAGTGTATAGTGCAAAAAATAGTAAAAATAAGCCCATTGAACAACCTATTAATCCTACAATTAACGATTCTAAAAATTTAAGATTATATTTGTATCCTACATAGAAATTAACTCCAATATAAAGTATTGCAAATACCATACCTATTGTAAGAGTTAAATTTGTAATAGGAAGAAAATTAAAGTAAATAAAAGACACTAGGCATATAATTAATATGTCAAAGAATAACGCTTCACCTGCTTGAAATACCTTTTGCATATACTCACCTCAAACTCCTTTATTTTATTATATTTAAAGTGAATTTAAAGTGTGAGTATTAGTACATAAAAAAATATTACGTGGCTACGTCTTACTCTCCCAGGCAGTTGCCCACCAAGTACCATCAGCGCTAAAGAGCTTAACTTCTGTGTTCGGAATGGGAACAGGTGTATCCTCTTTGCTATTGTAACCACATAATCTCTTATGCTTAATATTTCTATTAAGTTTTTCAAAGTTAATACTCTGAAAACTACAAACATTTATTGAATTAATCATTTTAATTGGTCAAGTCCTCGACCTATTAGTATCGATAAGCTAAATACATTACTGCACTTACACCTTCGACCTATCAACCAGGTAGTCTTCCTGGGGTCTTACCCTTACGGTGGGAAATCTTATCTTGAAGTTGGCTTCGCGCTTAGATGCTTTCAGCGCTTATCCATTCCGTACATAGCTACCCAGCCATGCCCTTGGCAGAACAACTGGTACACCAGAGGTACGTCCATCCCGGTTCTCTCGTACTAAGGACAGGTCTCCTCAAATTTCCTACGCCTGCGACGGATAGGGACCCGAACTGTCTCACGACGTTCTGAACCCAGCTCGCGTACCACTTTAATGGG
>NZ_JAFFPK010000006.1 GCF_017590215.1 Clostridium sp. CCUG 7971 | reverse complement strand
TTTTTATATGACTAAGATTTAATTTTTTTGCAGTTATTGCAAATTCCTTTAAGTGTTATATTTGATGATGTTACATCAACTCCGAGTTCATTTGATAGTGTTATATTTAGATTATCTAAAACTTTTGAATCTAAATCATAAATTTCACCACATTTTTCGCATATAAGGTGATAATGACTATCAAGGTTTCCATCAAATTTATCAGGATACCCAGGTATGCTAACTTTTCTTATAAATCCATGTTCTACTAATTGAGCTAAATTTCTATAAACAGTTCCTAAACTTAAATTAGGGTTATCTTTTTTTAGATATGTGTAAATAAAGTCGGCAGTAGGGTGTACTCGGTTTTCTAATACAGTGTTTAAAATTAATTCCCTTTGTTTTGAAAATTTCATGATATCACCTACTCTATATAAATATTATATCTTAAAATATACCACATATCATAGGTTTTTAAACATAAATATATTAATAATTTAAGCTTTTTATTTTGAAGTACTTAATTATTTGTTGGTTTATTCTTTCTTTTTATATATTTTCTCTTTATTTTTTTTACTTTTTTCTTAGGATTGCTACTACATCTATCAAATACATCTTCTACTATTTCATCGGAAGAACTTTGATTTTCTAATTTTTCCTTACACGCTATCCGTATTTCAGAAGATAAGGCTAATTCTTCACCTAAAGAAACTAAAAAGGAGCCTAATATACCTAAATCTTCATCATTTTCAATTTCTTGTGAAATTATAGCTGCAAATATAGTTACTAATACTAAATACTGATTAGCCAATCCATTGCAGCATTTTTCTATATCATAGCCTCTATGTATACTCTTAATTTTAGGCATAATACCTCCAATCGTTATGTAGTAATATTTTACAATATGAATATAACATTAAAAATGTTACTATAAATTAAAAAATAGTTTGAATTTATAAATATTATGGTATATACTATCTTAATAAACTTAATAAGACAGTTCGTAAGCCTCCTGTCTATAAATAAAACTACGGTAAAAAACATTTATACAATGTTATAATTATTGTACAAAAAACCGTAGATAAACATTACGGTTTTATTTTTTTGCTAGTAAATTAGGCTAAAAAATAATTTAGTAGGAGATTTAAAATGAGAGAAAATACAAAGAAATTAACAACTTTAGGACTAGTAGCTGCATTATACGCAGTAATTACATTAGCGTTAAGTGGTATAAGCTATGGACCTATACAATTTAGAATGGCAGAAGTAATGGTTTTATTACCTTTACTTGGTAAAGAGTATATATTAGCATTAACTATTGGATGTTTTTTAGCTAATGTCATAGGTCCATATGGTGTACCTGATATAATATTTGGAACATTAGCAACATTTATAAGTACGTATTTAGTTTACTTAACAGGAAAAACTATGAAAGATAAAAAAGGACATTTATTAATAGCATCATTGTGGCCAACTATAGTAAATGCTATAATAGTAGGTATAATGTTAAATAAATTCTTTGGTGCACCATTAATTCTTTCTATGTTACAGGTAGGATTTGGACAATTTGTGGTAATAACTATAATAGGTGTTCCTTTATTTAATATGATAGAGAAAAAATATGGTAAGAAATTAAAGAGTTTATTATAACAAAATTTAATAGTTAATCGTTAAGGAGAAAATATGAAAGAAGCACAAAGCGCTAAAATAATAGGAATAGGTGAAGAAGGTATAAATACCCTAGATTCTATAACTAATAAATTAAATAAAAATATTGATTTAGAAAAAATAAATATAAACCAAGATGTAGACAAAGAATATGTAAGAACCCTTTTAGATGGGGTAGATGTATTATTTTTGACTTATTCAATTGAAAATAAAAAAGCATGTGAAATAGTAAAAGCTATTGGATATATGGCTGGTGAAAGAAGAGTACTATCTATTGGATTGAATTCAGTAGATAAAATAAATAAAGATGAATTTAATATAGATAGAGAAATTAATATGTGTGATGAAAATATAGATAATTTACTATGCTTAATAAATATGATGCTAGATTCTATATTAGATACTTGCATGATAAATATAGATTTAACAGATCTTAAAGAAGTTTTAGCCTCAGATAAAGGAATAAAATACTCATATAATGAATTTGAAAGTACTAAATCTCATGAAGAAATAGTTAAAAATTTATTTGATAATATGAATCAAAGTGGAGAAGAACTTACAGGCAAAAAAGGTATTATACTTTTAGAAATGGGATCAAATGATTTTAAACCAGAAGATATGATTAGTTTAAATAATTTATTAACTTTAATACAAGACTCTTGTGAGGATACTTATGAATCAATATTCTCAATGAACTTAAAGGATAATTTACAAGGAAAAATAAAAGTTGGCTTAATATACAACTAAATAAAAAAGAGATACATTAAATTTATTGAGTGTATCTCTTTTTTATTTATTAAAAAATTATATATATAGAATAAGAAGTCGTATTTTGTGAAATTATAATATAAAAAGCATGAAAGGATGATTATATGCAAAAAAATACTACTAAAAGATGTACAGATGAAAATACATCTTTAAGAGACTTAGTTAACCATGCAAATACACCTTTAGAAATAGCTAAAGAAATAGCTGATGGAGAAAGAGTTTCTAAAAAAATACAAAAGCAATCATCAGTTCCATTTTTTAAAGAAGCTCCTCCGTATGATGAAAAATAATAAAAAAGCCGTAATTAAATTACGGCTTTTTATTTTATCTAAAAATAATTTTATATATTAATCTTTATATTTAAGAATATTATAAAGCTATATGTTAATAATTTAATATATAAATTATTAATAAGGAGAAACTTATGATAAGGAATAGAAAAGTACAAGAACCAATAGTAGCTATAGCAAAAGCAATGATAGAAAGTAATTCTTTAAAAAAAGCACTAGACTTACTACCAATAGATAAAATAATAAATGAAGGAGATAAAGTCGTAATAACTCCTAATTGGGTTAATGATAATGGTCCAAAATCCGCAGCAACAGTTGGACCTAAAACATTAAAAACATTAATACAATATGTAAAAGAGAAAAATCCTTCAAAAGTATACATAGCAACAGGTTCAGGTGGATGCAAAACTACAGATGTAATGGAAAAAGTAGGTTATGATAAAGTTATAAAAGAAGAGGAAGTAGAATTTATAGATTTAAATTATGGGCCTTATATAGATTTAAATTTAAACCATGAAATAATAAAATCAACACCTATAAATAAAGTAATAAATGAAGCTGATGTTATAATTTCATTTACTCAGCTAAAACAACATGAAGAAGCAACTGTAACTGCAAGTTTAAAAAATATAGCTATGGGATGGCCACCAGCCGAAACTCATGGTTATCCTAAAAAACAAACAGGAATACATGAAGATTTACATGGATTTATAAGAGCTATAATGAATAAAATACCAATTGATTTAGCAATAGTAAGTTGTGACAAAGCTATGATTGGAACAGGACCTTCTAATGGAATGGCTGTAGATACACAAGGACTTATAATAGCATCAACAGATCCTTTAGCAGCAGACGCGATAGGATCTAGATTATTAGGTTTTTTACCTCAAGCAGTTTGTTATATATATGGATTATATAAGGATAAACTTGGGGAAGTAAAAACAGAAAATATGACTATAAAAGGTATAGATTTGCAAGAAGCAGAAACAATGTTTAGTAAAGCGGCATATGGAAGTAAAAATGTTATGCTTGACAAAGATAAAATAAAAGATATACATGGAGAATAAAAATAAATAGTATATTGACAATATTTTACGTAAATAGTATATTAAAAATATTAACACAAAGTGGTGTTGAAAGAGCAAAGAAGCTCCATAGACTTATGTCTATGGAGCTTTTGTTTATTAATTTTAAACCTTATAAATAAATATTGATAAAGGGAGAGATAAAAATGTATAATTTTGAAGTTAAGACAAAAATAAAATTTGGAAAAGATTCATTAAAGTATCTTGAAGAAATAAAAGGGAAAAAAATATTAGTAATAACAGATCCATTTATGGTTAAGTCAAATACAATAGAAAAAATACTAGTACATCTTGTAAACTCTTCATATGAAGTTTTTAGTGATATAGTTCCAGATCCACCAATAGAGACTATTGTAAGTGGAGTAGAAGTGTTTAATAGAGTAACGCCAGATGTTATTATAGCTTTAGGAGGAGGATCAGCTATAGATGCTTCAAAGGCTATAATGGACTTCTCTAAAAGAATACTAAAAGTATCTGATGTAGAATTTATAGCTATTCCAACAACAAGTGGTACAGGTTCTGAAGTAACATCTTTTTCTGTAATAACAGATAAACAAAAAGGGGCTAAGTATCCATTAGTTTCAGATGAACTTATTCCAAATATAGCAATATTGGACCCTGAATTAGTAAAAACAGTACCTAACTTTATAACAGCGGATACAGGTATGGATGTTCTTACTCATGCAATTGAGGCATATGTCTCATCGGATGCAAATGATTTTTCGGATGCACTTGCTGAAAAAGCTATAAAACTTGTGTTTGAATATTTAACTAAAGCTTATAAAGATGGAAACGACTTATGTGCTAGGGAAAAAATGCATAATGCATCATGCTTAGCAGGACTTGCATTTAATCAAGCGTCACTTGGTATAAATCACTCTATAGCTCATGCAATAGGAGGTAAGCTTCATGTACCTCATGGTAGAACAAACTCAATATTATTACCACATGTAATAGAATTTAATGCTGGGATAGAAGGATATAGTAATTCTAAGTACTCTGAGACTGCTCAAAAGTATGCTCAAATAGCTGAGTTATTAGGATTAAATAATTCTAATGTAAGAATAGGTGTAAAAAGCTTAATCAATGAAATAAAGAAAATGCAAAAAGAAATGAATATGCCACAAAATCTAAGCCAATGTAATGTGAATGCATCAGATGTAAGTAGTGTTGAAGATGATATAGCTATTTTAGCAATAAAAGATGCGTGTACTATTACAAATCCAAAACAAGTTACAGAAAAAGATATAATAGACATATTAAATAAAATCAAGTAATATAAAGCGTCAAAAACATTCTAAAATCGTCAAATTCATTCAATAAAGGAAAATGTTTTTATAAAATTGTAATTATATATTGACAAATATAAAACAAAAAATTATAATAAAAGTATCACAAAGGCGTGATAACTTATTTGAAAGCAATGAGGCTTCTTGAAGATATGTATTTATATGTCTTTTGGAAGCCTCTATTTAGTTATAAAAAGTTATTAAAGAAAGCAGGGTATAAATTGGCAGAAGATACTAAACAAAGAGTCATTCAAGAATATGTTCCAGGTAAACAAGTTACACTTGCTCATATTATAGCTAATCCTAATGAAGATATATATAAGAAATTAGGACTTGTTATTGACAAAAAAGATGCAATTGGTATTTTAACAATAACGCCGAGTGAAGCATCAATAATAGCAGCAGATGTTGCAACAAAAGCATCAGGCGTATCATTAGGTTTTATAGACAGATTTAGTGGATCTTTAGTTGTTACAGGAGATGTAAGTTCTGTAGAATCTGCACTTGATGAAGTGTTACAAGTTTTAGGAGATATGTTAAACTTTACATCTACTAAAATAACGAGGACATAATAATGAAAAATATAATTTTTATGGGAAAGACAGGCAGTGGTAAAACTACTTTATGTCAAAAATTAGATCAACTAGAAATTAAATATAAGAAAACTCAATCAGTAGAACTTTATAACAATGCAATAGATACTCCAGGAGAGTATATGGAAAATAGATCATTATACAATGCTTTAATAACTACATCAGTAGATGCAAAAGTTATAGCAATAGTATATGATTGTACACAAGAAGAAAACTATATAGCACCAGGTTTTTCCAGTATCTTTTGTAAAGAGGTGATTGGAGTTATAACTAAAATTAGTAAGGCTAATAGTGAAGAACAAATAAACTTAGCTCAAGAAAGATTAGAATTAGCTGGAGCTAGTAAAATATTTAAAGTAGATACTATAGAAAATATAGGACTAGATGAACTACTTGAATACTTAAGTGAACTTTAATAGTAAACATAATTTTTTAGATATGTTATACAATTAAATAATATATTTGTAAATACTATTAAGTATTTACAAATATATTTTAAGCGAGGGAAATGTTATGGAGAAGAAAATACTGTTAGTTGATGATGAACCACTTATAAGAATGGACATAAAAGATACACTAGAAGATAGAGGATACAACATAATAGGAGAAGCTTGCGATGGATTTGAAGCTGTTGAAATGTGCAAAAAATATAATCCTGATTTAGTGATTATGGATATAGATATGCCAATTTTAGACGGTATAAAAGCAGGTAAAATAATATCTAAAGAAAATTTAGCAGGTGGAGTACTGTTATTAACTTCTTTTGAAGACGAGGACCATATCCAAAAGGCTAAAAATATTGGAGCTTTTGGATATTTAGTAAAGCCAGCTAGTGAAAAGATATTAATACCTACAATAGAAATGTGTTTATCAAAAGTAGATGAATTTGAAAAAATGAAAAAAGACTTAGAAAAAGTCAACTCTAAGCTAACTGAAAGAAAGATAATTGAAAGAGCAAAAGGAATACTTATAAAAGAGTTTAATATAATAGAAGATGAGGCTTATAATAGGATAAGAAAACTTAGCATGGATAAAAGAACAACCATGGTTGAAATAGCTAAAATGATTATCATTGGATATGATGAATAAAATGATAAGAGAGATATGTAGAGAACATACACATTTAAGTGGATGTGAAATTGAAAAAATTATAGAAGTTTCAAAATCTTTAGACTTAATGGCAAACTTATATAACAGTGATGTTTTTATAGATGTATTAAGTAAAGATAAAAATGAAGCTTTTGTTGTATCTCATGCTAAGCCTAAAAATAAATCTCTATATAAAGAAATCGTTATAGGTAAAAGAGCTTTAAATGAAAATGAACCAGGAGTAATAGAAACATTAAACACAGGTATTACGACAAGGAATATAAAAGCTCTGACACAAGAATGTAAGGTTGTAAGCCAAACTATACAACCTATAAACTTAAATGATAAAGTTATAGCAGTATTAATAGTAGAAGAAGAGCTTGTTCTTAAATCAGTAGCAGTAAGAGAAGCTCATCATAGAGTTAAAAATAATCTTCAAACTATAATATCGCTTCTTAGAAAGCAAAGTAGAATATCTAATAATGAAGAAGTTAAAAATTGTTTAGATAATATAACAAATAGAGTATTTGCAATATTATCAACACATCATTTATTATCAAAAGAAGTTAATAATAATATCTCTATACTAAGTGCAATGAATCTATTAGTAAGCAATATCCAAGGTGGCTATTGTGACAATAAAGAGATAAACATTTGCATAGAAGGAGAAGATTTCAAAATAAATGGTGAAAAGGCAACTGCATTATTATTAGTTATGAATGAAGTTATACAAAATTGTTATGACCATGCTTTTGAAGGACGAGAACATGGAAATATAAAAATAGCAGTAAATAAAGAAAATGATTATAAAAGTATAGTTGTTATTGATGATGGAATAGGGTTTCAAGAGAAGCATGTAAATGAAGAAAGTTTGGGAACCTATATAATTGATAGCTATATAAAACAAGTATTAAAAGGAAATATAGAAAGAGATTCAAATGAAAGAGGAACAAAAATTTCAATAAAAATACCATCTACAAATTAATATATAAAACTAATAACTAAATCTACAAAGTAGTAGTGTTAATTGAGCAAAGGGGCTTAAGGTTATTAATAAATTAGGTAAATTTATACTTATATTTATTATAGCTTTAAGCCTCTTTGCTTGTTTAAGACATACTTTGAGTATGGAGGTGAAATAAATGAGAGAAGAGTTATTAAGTGTTGGTATTGATATTGGAACAAGTACCACACAGCTTATATTTTCAAAACTAATAGTTGAAAATATGGCATCAAGTTTTTCAGTACCTAGAATAAGTATTGTTGATAAAGAAATGATTTACAAAAGTGAAGTTTATTTTACTCCGTTGATTTCAAATACTGAAATTAATAGAGAAAAAATAAAAGAAATAGTAGAACTTGAGTATAAAAAAGCTAATATCAACAAAGATGATATTCAAACTGGTGCAGTTATTATAACTGGTGAAACTGCAAGAAAAGAAAATGCAAACGATGTACTTCATAGTTTAAGTGGTTTTGCAGGAGATTTTGTAGTAGCCACAGCTGGACCTGATTTAGAAAGTATAATTTCTGGAAAAGGTGCTGGAGCTCATATTTACTCAAAGGAACATTCAACAACTGTTGTAAACCTAGATATAGGAGGAGGTACAACAAATTTAGCACTTTTTAAAAGAGGTGAAGTTTGTGATACTGGATGCTTAGATATAGGTGGAAGGCTTATAAAAATAGACAAGAGTACTAGAAAAATAACTTATATATCACCAAAGATTGAAAGAATTATAAAAGATAATAAATTCAATCTAAGTCTTGGAAGTATAGCTACTCTAGAAAATATTAGTCCAATAGTTGATATTATGGTTGATTTATTACTTGAAAGTGTTGGTTTAAGAAATCAAAGTGAATTATTTGATTATATAGTTACAAACAAAAATATCAAATTAGATGAACCTATAAAGTGTATATCTTTCTCTGGTGGAGTTGCTGATTATGTTTACTATGATGGAGAAATTGATGATTACTTTAAGTATGGTGATATTGGAGTTTTACTTGGACAAGCAATTAAAAATTGTGAAGAGTTCAAAAAACTTGAAATTGTAAGATCAATGGAAACTATAAGAGCTACAGTTGTAGGAGCTGGTTCTCATACAACAGAGGTTAGTGGAAGTACAATAACTTACACTAGTGAAGCTTTTCCACTTAAAAACCTACCAGTTTTAAAATTATCAAAAGATGATGAAGTTGGAGATAGCAAGCGTATAAGTGAGGCTATAAAAAATAAACTTAACTGGTTCAAATTAGAAAACGATCTTCAAAAAGTTGTGATTGGAATTGAAGGAAAATCTAATCCAAGCTTTTTAGATATACAAACTTATGCAGAGGGCTTAGTCAGTGGAATGAAAGAACTTATAGAAAATGATTTACCTTTCATAGTTATTGTAGAAAAAGATATGGCTAAAGTTTTAGGACAAAGTATGTATTCGAAATTAGACTTTAAAAAGCATGTAATATGTCTTGATAGTGTTAAAGTCGAAAATGGAGACTACATAGATATTGGTAAGCCAATAGCAGATGGACAAGTATTACCAGTAGTAATAAAAACACTGGTTTTTAATTAATAAAAGGAGGAAAGCAGATGATTTTACAAACAAAATTATTTGGACATACTTATCAGTTTAATGGATTATATGATGTAATGGCCAAGGCTAATGAAGAAAAGTCAGGAGATAAATTAGCAGGTGTTGCAGCAAACTCTTCAGAGGAAAGAGTAGCGGCTAAAGTTGTTTTATCTAACATAAAGTTAGAGGATATAAAAAATAACCCAGCAGTTCCTTATGAAATAGATGAGGTAACAAGAATAATATTAGATGATTTAAATGAAAAGATATATGAAGAAATAAAAGACTGGACAGTATCAGACTTAAGAGAGTGGTTATTAGATTCTAATACTACAAGTGCTGATATAGCAAGAATTTCTAGAGGTTTAACTTCTGAGATGATAGCAGCAGTTGCAAAATTAATGTCAAATATGGATTTAGTTTATGCAGCTAAAAAGATAATAGTAAAAGCTCATTGTAATACAACAATAGGAGAACCAGGAACTTTATCTGCAAGACTTCAACCAAACCATCCAACAGATGATCCAGATGGAATATTAGCATCACTTTTAGAAGGTTTAACTTATGGTATAGGAGATGCTGTACTTGGATTAAATCCAGTTGATGACTCAGTTGAGAGTGTAACAAAAGTGCTTAAGAGATTTGATGAAGTTAAAAAGAAATTTGATATACCAACTCAAATATGTGTACTTGCACACGTTACAACTCAAATGGAAGCTGTAAGAAAAGGTGCTCCAACAGACCTTATATTCCAATCTATAGCTGGTTCTGAAAAAGGAAACGAAGCTTTCGGATTTAATGCAGCGACTATTGAAGAAGCTAGACAATTAGTATTAAAGCAAGGAACTTGTACAGGTCCAAACGTAATGTACTTTGAAACTGGTCAAGGTTCAGAGCTTTCATCAGAAGCACATCACGGAATAGACCAGGTTACTATGGAAGCTAGATGTTATGGATTTGCAAAACGTTTTAGTCCATTCTTAGTTAATACAGTTGTTGGATTTATAGGACCTGAATACCTATATGATGCAAAGGAAGTTATGAGAGCTGGTCTTGAAGACCACTTTATGGGTAAATTAAGCGGATTACCAATGGGTGTTGATGCTTGTTATACAAACCATATGAAGGCAGATCAAAATGATATAGAAAACTTAGCTATTTTATTAACTGCAGCAGGATGCACATACTTTATGGGAATACCTCATGGAGATGACGTAATGCTTAACTACCAAACAACAGGATATCATGAAACAGCATCACTTAGAGAGATGTTTGGATTAACTGCAATAAAAGAGTTTGATGAATGGTTAGAAAAGATGGAATTCAGTAAAGATGGAAAATTAATAGAAAAAGCTGGAGATGCATCTATATTATTAGGATAGGAGGTCTAAGTTATGAATGAAAAGGATTTAAAAGCATTAGTAGAACAATTAGTTGGCCAAATGGTTGGTCAAGTTGATACAGACGCTATAAAAGAGGTTGCAAATAAAGTTAGTGAAACTATGGTTGATAAAAACGCTTTTATAGATGATATAACAGAAGTAGATATAAAAAAGCAATTATTAGTTGAAAGCCCAAAGGATAGAGAAGCGTACTTAGATATGAAAGCTAAAACTCCTGCGAGAATAGGAACAGGAAGATGTGGTGCTAGATATAAAACAGCTACTGCTTTAAGAGTAAGAGCAGACCATGCAGCGGCTCAAGATTCAGTTTTCTCATATGTATCTGAAGAATTTATAAAAGAAAATAACTTATTTGAGGTAGAAACTTTATGTACTCATAAAGATGAGTATTTAACAAGACCAGATCTTGGAAGAAGATTCTCAAAAGAAACTATAGATAAAATAAAATCTAAATTCGGTACTAACCAAAAAGTATTATTAATGGCTGGTGATGGTTTAAGTTCAGCAGCAATAGAAGCTAACTTAAAAGATATAGTACCATCTATAAAGCAAGGTTTAAAAATATATGGAATAGATTCTAGTGAAATATTATTTGTTAAACATTGTAGAGTTGGAGCTATGGACCACTTAGGTGAAGAATTAAAAAGTGAAGTTATATGTATGTTAGTTGGAGAAAGACCAGGTCTTGTAACTGCTGAATCAATGTCAGCATACATTGCATATAAACCATTTATAGGAATGGCAGAGGCTAAAAGAACAGTTATATCAAACATACACAAAGGTGGAACTACAGCAGTTGAAGCTGGAGCACATATAGCTGATTTAATAAAAACTATGTTAGAGAAAAAAGCTTCAGGTATAGATCTTAAATAATTCACATAGGAGGAAATTAAAATATGAAAAATGATGCGATACGCCCTAATGTATTAGGAGTTAAGATAATTTCAAATATAAGTCCAGAAATGGCTAAAAAATTAGATTTACAACCACATCACAAAAGTTTAGGTTTAATAACAGCTGATTGTGATGATGTAACATACACTGCACTTGATGAAGCTACAAAAGCAGCTGAAGTAGATGTAGTTTACGCTAAGTCAATGTATGCTGGAGCTGCAAATGCTTCAACTAAACTTGCTGGTGAAGTTTTAGGTATAATAGCAGGACCAAGCCCGGCTGAAGTAAGAAGTGGATTAAATGCAGTCTTAGATTTCATGGAATATGGATCAACTTTCATAAGTGCTAATGATGATGACTCAATAGCATACTATGCACATTGTGTATCAAGAACAGGAACATATCTTTCTAAAGTAGCAGGAATAAGAGAAGGTGAAGCATTAGCTTACTTAGTAGCACCACCACTTGAAGCGATGTATGCTTTAGATGCAGCACTTAAAGCAGCAGATGTAGAGATGTGTGAATTATTTGAACCTCCTACTGAAACAAACTTTGGAGGAGCATTACTTACAGGTTCTCAATCAGCTTGTAAGGCAGCATGTGATGCTTTTGCAGAAGCGGTTAAAGCTGTAGCGGATAACCCAACAGGATTTTAAGGTTAATAAATGATTAATGCTTTAGGATTAGTTGAAACAATTGGTTATGTTGCTGCCATAGAAGCTTTAGATGTTTGTTTAAAATCTGCAAGTGTAAAAGTTGTTGGAATACAAAAGGTTGGACAAGGAATTGTAACAATTGAAGTAACAGGAGATGTTGGAGCGGTAAAATCAGCTGTTGAAGCAGCTTCAGATGCTGTAGGCAGAATAGGTACTCTAAGAGCAACTCATGTTATACCAAGACTACACAATGATGTATATGAAACTATCTTCAAAAAAGAAGAAGCAGTTTTTGAGGAAAATACTCAAGTAGAAGTTCAAGAAGATATTGTTAAAAAAGAAACTCAAGTGGAAATACAAGAAACATCTATTGAAGAAAATACTCAAGTAGAAATTTCAAAGAATGAAAAAATAGAAAAAATTAAAGAAACTATAGAGGTTAAAAAAGAGTTACCTGAAGCTAGTAGCGATAAAAAGGTAAGACCTAACTTATCAAAACTTAGCGTTAAGGAACTTAAAAACTTAGCAAAGTCATTAGAATCAAAGATGACTTATAAAGAATTAAACTCTTTAAAGAAAGAAGATTTAATATCTTTAGTTGATAAGTTTTATAGAGAGGATGAATAAAAATGACACTTCTAGATAAAGATTTAGTATCTATACAAGAGGTTAGAACTCTTGTTAAAAGTGCTAAAGTTGCACAACAAAAGCTTCAATCTATGAGTCAAGAACAAATAGATAAAATAGTAAAGGCTATAGCTGATGCAGGATATGAAAATGCTGAAAAATTAGCTAAAATGGCAAATGAAGAAACAGGATTTGGTAAATGGGAAGATAAAATAGTAAAAAATGTTTTCGCATCTAAGATGGTTTATGAAAACCTAAAAGATACAAAGACTGTTGGAATAATCGGTGAAGATAAAGAAAATAAAATAATAGAAATAGCAACACCAGTTGGAGTTGTGGCAGGTCTTATACCTTCAACAAATCCAACATCAACTGTAATATATAAAGCAATGATATCTTTAAAAGCTGGAAACGCTATAGTTTTCTCACCACATCCAAATGCAAAAAAATGTATACTTGAAACTGTAGACATAATAAGAAAAGCAGCAATTAAAGAAGGTTGCCCAGCTGAAGCTATAGGATGTATAACTACACCTAGTATTCAAGGAACTAATGAATTAATGAAGCACAAAGATACTTCATTAATATTAGCAACTGGTGGAGAAGCAATGGTTAAAGCTGCTTACTCTTCAGGAACTCCAGCTATAGGGGTTGGACCTGGAAATGGACCAGCTTTCATAGACAAAACTGCTGATGTAGCTTTAGCAGTTAAAAGAATATTAGATTCTAAGACTTTTGATAATGGAACTATATGTGCATCAGAACAATCTATAGTAGTAGAAAAATCTATGGAAAATATTGTTGTAAATGAATTAAAATCACAAGGAGCTTATCTTTTAAATGAAGAAGAAAGCAAAAAATTATCAAAATTCATAATGAGAGCTAATGGTACTATGAACCCACAAATAGTTGGTAAAAGCGTAGATACTATATGTAAGTTAGCTGACTTAACAAATGTGCCAAGTTCAGCTAGAGTACTAGTAGCTAGAGAAACTAAAGTAGGTCATGATGTAGCTTACTCAAGAGAAAAGCTTACACCAATATTAGCTTTCTATGTTGAAGAAAATATAGATGCTGTAATGACTAGATGTAGAGAGATATTACTAAATGAAGGTGCAGGACATACTTTCTCAATGCACGCAAATAATGAAGAATTAGTAAAAACATTTGCACTACACATGCCAGTATCAAGAGTACTTGTAAATACTCCTTCAGCACTTGGTGGAATAGGTGGTTCAACTAATATGATACCAGCTTTAACATTAGGCTGTGGAGCAATAGGTGGAAGTTCAACATCAAATAATATAGGTCCACTTGATTTAATAAATATTAAAAAAGTTGCTTATGGAGTTAAAGAAATAGAAGAATTAAGAGGAAGTAAACCACAAGCTTCAAACTTAAACATAGATTTAAGTGGTAAAGAAGAATTAATAGATATGTTAGTTAAAAGAATTATACAAGAATTAAGATAGTTAAAATTGTTTAAACAAAAAATTAAAATAAATTATAAATTATAAATTTTGGAGGTAATTATTATGGCAAACGCAAACGCATTAGGAATGATAGAAACTAAAGGATTAGTAGGAGCAATAGAAGCAGCAGACGCTATGGTTAAAGCAGCTAACGTTCAATTAGTAGGAAAGGAACAAGTTGGTGGAGGATTAGTTACAGTAATGGTAAGAGGAGATGTTGGTGCAGTTAAAGCAGCTACAGATGCAGGAGCAGCAGCAGCTGAAAGAGTTGGAGAATTAGTATCAGTACACGTTATACCAAGACCACACTTTGAAGTAGACGCTATATTACCAAAATATAGCGAAAAGTAGAAACAAAATATAAAGTAAATATGTGCTACCGATTTAGGTAGCACATTTTATACATCTGATTGGAGGTGTGAGGATATGGCTGTTTTAACAGAAAGTGAAGTTAGAAAACAAGTAGGTGGTAAAGAATTAACTGAGTTTTATGTGCAAAAAGGGCGAATAATAACTCCTTCAGCAAAATCTTATTTAAAAGATAGAAATATTCTATTAAAGTATGTTGATTCTTTAGATGAAATCCAAAAAGCTAATGAAAAAGAAGCTAAAAAAGAAATTGAAAAAGAAAAAAAATATAAATATGTTACAGTATTTGGAGCTAATTTAGATGAAAAGCCTGAACATATGACTTCTTTAAGAGGAAACTTACTTGTTTTTAAAGATCATAAAACAATAGTTTTAAGAGGTAAGATAGATTCTCTAGAATCAAAGATTTTAGAAACTCAAATCTTATGTCAAAAAAATGATATGAACAAGTTGCTCAAAGATCTCCAAGAGGTTTTAGATTTTGTAAGAAATATAATGAGATGTGAAGTTTTAGAAGAAAAGCTAGATGACTTTAAACTTTTAGGATTAACACCTCAAGAACTTAGAGAACAATCTCATTATCCTAAAAAGTACTTTGGCATAGGTCATGAATTCCCAAGTTACGAAATGGGAGAGATGGTAGTTGCTATAAATAGTATAAGGAGTCTTACAAGAGAAGCAGAACTTGCTGCATATGAAGCTTTTAAAGGTGAATATGGTCAAGTTGACAGAGAAGATTTAATTAAAGCGTTAAATAGATTATCCTCAGTATTTTGGATCATGATTTACAAAATTAGGACAAATAAGTATAAATAGTTGGAGGATATCATGGAAGATTTATTAAAAAGCATCGTAGACGAAGTTGTTAATCGAGTAAAAAAAGAAGCTTTTATAGAAGTTGAAGCATCAGGTAGACATATACACTTAAGTAGAAAAGATATAAATTCTTTATTTGGAGAAGGTTACAATCTGACAAAATTAAAAGATTTATCTCAACCTGGTCAATATGCTTGTGCTGAAAGAGTTACAATAAGTGGACCTAAGGGAGAGTTAAAAAATGTTATAGTACTTGGACCTGAAAGAAAAGAAACTCAAGTCGAAGTATCTTTAACAGATTGTTCTTCATTAGGTCTAAAGGCACCTATAAAGCAAAGTGGAGATTTAAGTAATACTTTAGGTGTAACAGTATCTACTGACAAAGGAAGTATAACTTTAGAAAAAGGGCTTATGGCAGCTAAAAGACATGTTCATATGACACCAGATGATGCTAAAAAGTTTAATGTTTCTGATAATGAAGTAGTTCAAGTTAAAGTATTTGGACAAAGACCACTAATATTTGATGATGTTATTATCAGAGTAAATGAAAATTTTGAAACATTTATGCATATTGACTATGATGAAGCAAATGCTTGTGGTTTTTCTAAAGGGTGTTTAGCTAGAATAATAAAAAATAACCTATAAGGCAGGTGCTATTTATGGATTATAATAAGCTGATAGATCTTATAGTTGATGAAATATATAAAAAAATTAATGACTCTAAAGTAAGTGAAGTAAAAAAATTACCTAAGTGTGTAGTTCTTTGGGAAAAAGATGAAAATAGATTTAACCTATTAAAGAATAATTTTGAAGTTTTAAGTTATGATGAGAGTATTAGAGAATCAGATATAGTTATAATATCTAGACTTTGCCTAAGAGGTCTTTCTAACTTATCTATTGGAAATTCTACATCTAATGAAGAAAGATTCATACTTAAAATGCTTATGATGGGTAAAAAAGTTTATATAATGGAAGATGGGCTTGAATATAAGCGATATAAATCTAGTGCACCAAAAGCACTATACAATAAATATATATCTTTTGAACAAGAACTTAAAAAGTTTGGTGTAAACGTTATAAAAGACATATTCAACATATTAGATGAAAATAAAAGCACTTCTAAAGAAGAAATTAATAATTCAAATGAGACTATAATAGATAAAGCTATAGAGGTTACTGATGAAGTTCTTGATTTAAGAAATAAAAAGCTTATATCAGAATCTGATTTAAGAAAGCCGCAAATGAATGGAGTTAGCAAAATTTTAATAGGGAAGAAAAGTATAGTTACTCCACTTGCTAATGATTTTATAAGAATACATCATTTAAAATTAAATAGGGTATAAAGGAGATATTCTTATGGAAATTGGAAAAGTAGTTGGTAATGTATGGGCAACAAGAAAAGATGAAAAGCTATGTGGACAAAAACTTTTAGTAGTTAAACTTTTAAAAGATAAGGTAACTTATAAGGATGGATTTTTAGTTGCAGCAGATAATGCTGGCGCTGGTAATGGAGACTTAGTATTAATAACTAAAGGATCTGCAGCTAGAGAATCTTTAGAGCATAAATCTGTTCCAGTTGATGCAACAATAATTGGTGTTATTGATTCACTAGAGGTTTGTGATGAGTAAAAGCATTGGTGCTATAGAGTTTAGAAGTATTGCAAAAGGATTTGAAGTATCTAATGAAATAGTAAAAAAAGCCTCTGTTGAGGTTTTATATTTAAAAAGTATATGTCCTGGGAAATTTATTATAATCATAAGCGGAGATACTGGCGAAGTTAATACAGCTATAGACTATGGAATAAGTATTACAGATGGATTTATAGTAGATAGTTTTGTTATAAATGCTGTACATGAGAGTATAATAGATGGACTTAAAAATAAATATAAACATACTGAAAATATTAGCTCCATAGGAATTATGGAGACTAATAAAGTATGTGCTGGGTTAAAAGCATTAGATAAAACTTTAAAAAGTAGTGATGTTAATCTTATAAAACTACAACTTTCTTTTGCAATAGGTGGAAAGCTTGTATATATAGTATCGGGAAGTTTAAGTAGCATAAATTATGGAATAGATGAAGCTAAAAATATATTAAAAGTTAAAGACATAGTATGTACATCAGTAATACCATCTGTAGATGAAAAAATAAGAAAAAATTTAATAGGGAGGTAATAGCCATGAGTATAAATGAAATTATAATGTATATAATGGTAGCATTTATGGTATTAGGTGCTATAGACAAATGTATCGGAAACAAATTTGGGCTAGGAGAACAATTTGAAGAAGGTATTATGGCTATGGGTTCACTTGCAGTAGCAATGGTTGGAGTTATATGCTTAGCTCCAGTATTAGCAGATGTACTTAGACCTGTAGTAGTTCCTTTATTTGATATGCTAGGTGCAGACCCTGCTATGTTTGCAGGTTCTATATTAGCAAATGACATGGGTGGAGCACCACTTGCAATGGAACTTGCAAAAGATCCTAATGCAGGTTTATTTGGTGGACTTATAGTAGGAGCTATGATGGGACCTACTATAGTATTTATAATACCAGTGGCACTTGGAATAATCGAGAAAGAAGACCAAAAGTTCTTAGCAACGGGTATACTTGCAGGTATAATAACTATACCAATAGGAGCTTTTGTAGGGGGATTAGTTGCCGGATTTGATGTAATGATGATTGTTAGAAACTTAGTACCAATAATAATCTTTGCAGTAATAATAGTAATTGGACTATTAAAGTTCGAAAATGCTATGATAAAAGGGTTTACTTATTTTGGTAAAGGTGTTGTTATAGTTATAACTTTAGGACTTGCAGCAGGAATAGTGGAAGCTTTAACAGGAATAGTTGTAATACCAGGTATGAAACCAATTCATGAAGGTATAGCAACAGTTGGAGAGATAGCAATTGTTTTAGCAGGAGCATTCCCTCTAGTATTTGTTATAACAAAAGTATTTAATAAACCTTTAATGGCTTTAGGGAAATTATTAGGAATGAATGATACATCAGCAGCTGGATTAGTTGCAAGTTTAGCTAACTGTATACCTATGTTTGGTATGATGAAAGATATGGATAATAGAGGAAAGATAATAAACGTTGCATTTTCTGTATCAGCAGCTTTCGTATTTGGAGATCATCTAGGATTTACAGCTGGATTTAATTCAGAAATGATGACACCTATGATAGTTGCAAAACTAGTTGGAGGAATAACTGCTGTAATAGTGGCTATGGCTTTAGCAAATAAAACACTTAAAAAGGAGAATGCTTAAAATGGATATGAAAAACATAGACAAAGGAATGTTAGAACAATTAGTAAGACAAATACTAGAAGAAAAAATAAATGGAAGCAAAGATAGTGTTGATTTTATAAGAAATAAAGACGTAAGTGGAATAACTTCTATAAAATTACCAACTGTAAAAGTAGATGAGTCAAATAGACTAGACACAGGAAATCCTAATGATGTAGTTTACACAAAAGACTTATTCAATTTAGAAGAAAGCCCAAGATTAGGTTGTGGAGTAATGGAAATGAAAGAAACAACATTTGACTGGACTTTAAACTATGATGAAATAGATTATGTTATAGAAGGAACATTAGATATAGTAATAGACGGAAGAACTGTATCAGCATCTGCTGGAGAATTAATACTTATACCTAAAGGAAGTAGTATACAATTTTCTGTTAAGGATTATGCAAGATTTATATACGTAACTTATCCAGCTGACTGGGCATCACAAAACTAGTCAATTATATTATAAAAATGAGGCTGTCTCAAAATAGAGGTTAGCCTTATTTTTTATTATTAAATATAATAACTTGACTAGAGTAGTTTAGGTATTGTAGTGTATCAGTAGAGGTGAGTGTATGATTTTAGGAAAAATGTTAGATATAAAAAAAGGCGAAATTATAACAGTTGTAGGAGCTGGAGGAAAAACATCTTTTATTAACTATTTTGCAAAATATTATAAGGATAAATTTAAAGTTTTGTTAACTACAACTACTAAAATATATGCACCAACAGATGAATGTTATAAAGACATATATCTTACTGATAATAAAAATTTACTAGATATTTGCTCAACTAATTCGCCAATACACGTCTCAAATAATATTGTAGTTTACGGTAAGCGTATAAATGAAGAAAATAAAATAATAGGTTTAGATTTTAAAGAACTTGATTTAATAACTCCTAGATTTGATATTACATTTATAGAAGGAGATGGGTCTAAGAGAAAGAAACTTAAAGGTTGGAATAAATTAGAGCCAGTCGTATATACAAATACCACTCAAACAATAGGAATAATAGATATAACATCTCTAGGAATGGATATAAATGAAGAAAATATTCATAGATTAAATGAATTCAAAAAAATAACATATAAATCAGAGGGGATTATTAATATATTTGATATTAAAAATATAGTACTAAATCCTAATGGATTATTTAAATATGCAAAAGGTAAAAAAATACTTTTCATTAATAAAGTAGAAAATATTTATTATGAAGATTTAGCAAAAAAATTGATAGATATAATAAAGAATGAAAATATTGATATAAGTATTTTTTATGGTAGTATAAAAGAGAATATATTTAAATATTAAGATAGAGGTAAAATACATGATAAATGCTATAATAATGGCATCAGGTTTATCAAAGCGAATGGGTGAGAATAAGCTATTATTAAATTTTAAGGGAATACCTATGATAGAATATGCATTTATAGAAATAAGTAAATGTTGTTTTAATGAAGTAATAGTTGTAAGTCAATATGAAGGAATATTAAACTTAAGTAAAAAATATAAATTTAAAAGCGTATATAATAAAAATGCTTATATAGGTCAAAGTGAATCTATAAAGCTAGGTATTTTAAATTCTTCAAAATGTGATGGCTATATGTTTTTTGTTGGAGATCAACCATTTATTGAAAGTCTTTATATAAATAAAATAATAGATAAATTTAATGAAGATAAAAACTATATAATAATACCAAAATACGGAAATAAAAAAGGTAATCCAGTAATATTTCCATATAATAAAAAAGATGAATTATTAAAATTAAAAGATGATGAAAAAGGCAAAAAAGTAGTTAATAAATCTTCAAAAATAAATTATATAGATGTAAGTGAAAATATGTTAATTGACATTGACAATAAAGTAGATTATGAAAAATTTAGAGGTGTGTAAAATGAGACAAATAAAAACAGTGGATGCAGTGGGACAAATACTATGTCATGATATTACTAAAATAATACCAGGAGAATTCAAGGGTAGGGCCTTTAAAAAGGGGCATATTGTTAGAGAAGAAGATATACCCGTATTATTATCTTTAGGGAAAGATAACCTATATGTATGGGAAAAAACTGAAGGTATGGTACATGAAAATGATGGTGCTATATTTTTGAAGGAAATATCAGCTGGAGAAAATTTAGATTTTAGTGAAATAAAAGAAGGTAAAATTGATTTTATAGCATCTCTTGATGGTATGCTAAAAATAGATGTTGATACTTTATTTAAATTAAATTGTATTGATGATATTATGATGGCAACACTTCATAATAATTTCGAAGTTAAAAAGGGAACTAAAGTAGCAGGAACAAGAGTAATACCTCTTTTAATAGAAGAAGAAAAATTACAAGAAGCTAAAAACTTAGTTAAGGATAAAAAGATTGTAAGTGTGATACCATTTAAACCTAAAAAGGTAGGTATAGTTACAACTGGTAATGAGGTATATTATAGGAGAATAGTAGATAAGTTTGGCCCTGTTATAAAAAATAAAGTTAGTAAATATAATTGTGAAATACTAGGACAAACTATATGTCCAGATGATAAAGAAATAATTAAAGAAGCTATAAATGATTTTATAGATCAAGGAGCAGAACTTATATGTTGCACAGGAGGAATGAGTGTAGATCCAGATGATGTTACCCCAACAGCTATAAAAGAAACTGGAGCTGATTTAGTAACATATGGTTCACCAATACTTCCAGGAGCTATGTTTTTACTAGCATATTATGGAGAAGTACCTATAATGGGAATACCAGGATGTGCAATGTATAATAAAACTACAGTATTTGATGTAATCTTACCAAGGATATTAATAGACGAAAAATTAACAAAAGCAGATATTGCATTATACGGTCATGGTGGTCTTTGTATGAACTGTGAAGTATGCACTTATCCTGCATGTAATTTTGCTAAAATATAGTTATTTTAGTGCCCATATTGGTTGACTAAAATAAGTATTTGTTATATCATAGATAATGTTGAATAATGGAAAAATTAAAACTTAAGATAAGAAAGGAAATAACTGAAATGTTACAAGTTACAAATATTGGACTTAGATTTGGTGATAAAGAGTTATTTAAAGATGTTAACTTAAAATTCACTAAAGGAAACTGCTACGGGATAATAGGTGCTAATGGAGCAGGAAAATCAACTTTCCTAAAAATATTAGCTGGAGATATAGAACCAAATACAGGAAGTGTATCTATAACAGATAAAGAAAGAATGTCAGTACTTAGACAGGACCACTTCAAATATGAAGAAGATACAGTTTTAAATGTTGTTATAATGGGACATGAAAGACTTTACTCAATAATGCAAGAAAAAGATGCATTATACATGAAAGAAGACTTCTCTGAAGAAGATGGTATAAAAGCTGCTGAACTTGAAGGTGAATTTGCTGAACTTGATGGATGGGATGCAGAAACTAATGCAGAAAGATTATTAATGGGTCTTGGTATAGAAAAAGACATGCATTATAAGCAAATGAAAGAATTAACTGGTGGAGAAAAGGTTAAAGTATTACTTGCACAAACATTATTTGGTAAACCTGAAATACTAGTAATGGATGAGCCTACAAACCACTTAGACTTCCAATCAATAAATTGGTTAAATAACTTCATAATGGATTTAGAAGATTCTATCGTTATAATAGTATCGCATGATAGACATTTCTTAAACCAAATATGTACAAATATAGTTGACGTTGACTTTGGTAAAATACAAATGTACGTTGGTAACTATGACTTTTGGTATGAGTCAAGCCAATTAGCATTACAATTAGCTAAAGATCAAAACAAGAAAGCTGAAGAAAAGATAGCTCAACTTAAAGAGTTCATCGCAAGATTCAGTTCAAATGCTTCTAAAGCAAAACAAGCGACATCTAGAAAGAAACAATTAGATAAAATAGAATTAGACGATATACAACCATCAAGAAGAAAATATCCATACGTAGGATTTACTCCAGAAAGAGAAATCGGAAATGAAGTATTAGAAGTTGAAGGATTAACTAAAACTGTTGATGGAGTTAAAGTTTTAGATAATGTATCTTTCAGATTAGATAGAGATGATAAAGTAGCATTTATGGGAGACGAAATAGCTATAACTACTTTATTTAACATAATAATGGGAGAAGATACTGCTGACAGTGGTACATTTAAGTGGGGAGTAACAACTTCTCAATCTTATCTTCCTAAAAACCATAACCAATTCTTTGATGGAGTTGAATATTCATTAGTTGACTGGTTAAGACAATACTCAGAAGAAAAGAGTGAAAGTTTCATAAGAGGATTCTTAGGTAGAATGTTATTCTCTGGAGAAGAAGCTTTAAAACAAGCTCAAGTATTATCTGGAGGAGAAAAAGTTAGATGTATGTTATCTAAGCTTATGTTATCAAATGCGAACGTATTAGTATTAGATGATCCAACTAACCACTTAGACTTAGAATCTATAACTTCTGTAAATAAAGGTTTAGAAAAGTTCTCAGGAGTTTTAATATTTAACTCTCATGACCACGAAATGATTCAAACTCTTGCAAATAGAATAATAGAGATAACTCCTGGTGGAATAATGGATAGAAAAACTACTCTTGATGAGTATTTAGAGAATAAGGATATTCAAAAGCAATTAAAAGAAATGTATGGAGATACAAAGAAGTAATTTAATTAAATAAATGCATATTTAATAAATTAAAACTTAATAATTAAGTTTTGTAATACCTTCTATATTCGATAAGATGAAGAACATCTATGTTCTACTTTTTCAAATATAGGAGGTATTTTTATATGTATCTATTTTGCTATGATTTTAGTTATTTGATTTACTTTTAGGTCTACGTTTGTAATAGTATCATATTCATCATGCTCTATTGTAATAGTATCACCATGAACACTCGTAAATGTGCTGTTTTCTTTTTTCCATGATTCTTGAATAAGTTCACTTTCTATTTCTTTAATATTTGTACCTATGAATGTATTTAAGTAATCTTGATAACGATCAAAATTTTCCTTGGATACTTTTTTTCTTTTAGTTTTAGCACTTTATTGCTCTATTAATACTTGTTGATGTTCTTTAGATATATTTTTACTAGATATATTTTTGTTAAATTGTATAAATGAAAATATACCGAATCCAAGTATTAATATTTTAGATGCAAATTTCATACTTATATTCCCCCTATTTTTACTAGATAGCATTAATAATATAGCATATTTTGAAGTGTATGTTAAATAAGGTAGTTAATCTTATTTTCTATTAGAGCAATAATATATTAATTAGTTGCCTATAAAAACCATAAAAAGTACATAATAATGATTATAATGTAAATTATTGTTAGTTGATATGTTTTAATATGAAATATATAATTTAAAACTAGGGGTGAGTAGATTCATGAAGGAACAACCATTAGTGGGTATTACCTATGAACTTATATTTCAAATGTTTAATACATTAATTTTATTAGCTATATTAGGATTAATCGTATATGGTATATATTTTATTACATCTAGAGTTAAAAATAAGAATAAAGAGGAAAATAGAATTATTGAATTAGAAAATAGAATAAAAGAACTAGAAGATAAAATAAATAATGATAAAATATAGATTTGTATCAATAAGAAAGGCTAGACTATGAGAATTAATAATTCATATAGTCTAGCCTCTCTTATTAATATTTAATATGTTAATTCATAAAATTAAAAAAGTGTTCTAAAATAGAACACTTTAGCTTTATCCAATAGATATAGAATATGA
Organism: Clostridium sp. CCUG 7971; assembly: GCF_017590215.1. GTDB lineage: Bacteria > Bacillota > Clostridia > Peptostreptococcales > Peptostreptococcaceae > Faecalimicrobium. Next base: position 49,443 of record NZ_JAFFPK010000006.1, on the reverse strand, counting down.
AGTTTTAAAAGTTTCTCCAATATTTAATTTATTTATATAGTCTTTATCCTTATACACACCATTAGAATCTATATTATCAGCTAGTCCATACCATGGTTCTATACATAAAAAAGGAGCTGTAGAATTATTGTCCTTATAATAAGGTGTCCATATACCAACTAATGGGAAATTTTTAAAATCTACTTTAATAAAATCACTACTATTATTAGAGTGTATAGAAATTTCATCTATATTAGTATATATTAGTGCATCATTTTTAAATAAATCAGGAGCCAACTCAAGTCTTTCTATACTACCTAAATTAATAGATTTACCGGAGAAAGGTCCGTTTAATTCGATTTTAGTTACATTATTTCTATGCTTAAACTCAAGATAATAATCTTTCAAAGATTCATTATTACTCATAGGAACATTAAAAGCCGGATGAGCTCCTATTGAAAAGTAGATATCTTTAGAATCTGTATTTTTTACAGTCCATTCTATATTTACACTTGATTGTATTAATGTATATTTTATAACTAATTCAAATGAATATGGATACATTTTTTTAGTATCAACATTAGATTTTAAAATATAAGATATAAAATTCTCAGTAGAATCTAAAACTTCAAAATCTAAATCTCTTGCAAATCCATGTTGGTTCATAGAGTATGTATTACCTTCGATAGTTGTTTTATTATCAATAAGTTTTCCTACAATAGGAAATAAAACAGGTGATTGTCTTCCCCAATATTTACTATCACCAGACCATAAAATATCTTTACTTTGATTTTTAGAATAAATTCTAGTAAGTTCAGCGCCAGATTTTTTAGATTCGATTATCAAATAATCATTTTGTAATTTGTTCATAAAATTCCCCCTTAAAAGTATATATTTTTATTATATATTAAATTATTACAACAATATAGCTTATTTTACAAGAATCAAAAAGGAAACAAATGTATTTATTTTTCATAGTATGTATAAAAAAAGGAGTTTTTGACAATGAATAATAATTCAAAAAATAATATTTCATATAATTATAAAAAACAACCATCTTTAAAATATCGTAGCAGACGAAATAGATCTAAATGCAAGCTTAATCATAATGAATTTTGTAATAATTGTTGCTATAATTGTTATAATCATGGGCTTAATTATTCAAATAATAGCCCATGTGTATGCAAAAAAAGAAGACCTGGTTGTTGCAAAATAAATTCATTATGGTGGCTAGTATTTTTACTTTTTATTTAATAATAATTAGAGTTAAGATATAAAATGCGTATGACATAAAGTTATACGCATTTTATATCTTACTAATAAAAAAATTTAATTATACAAAGATAATTAAAATACATATATGCCTAATAAAAATAAAGTTTTATAATAGATAAAATAAAAAAAGTCGATTTAAAACGAAAAAATACTTTTAATTTAAAATGATTATGATATAATTAATGATAAATATGAGGGAACACGAAATATAATTTAAAAACATTAAATTAAATACGTGTTTAAATATTATTTAAGGGAGAATTATATGATTAAAAAAAATGGAAAGAAAATAGCAGCACTTGCTATTGCAGCAACAATAATTGGTCAAAACATACAACCTATATTTGCGATTGAAAATGTAATTAACCAATTAAGTGAAACACAACAAACCATTGAAAAAGTAGAAAATAGTGATACTTCAAGTGAAGAGGTTGGAGAAACTTCAAAAGAAGAATCTAATAAGGAAAATGCAGAAGAAGTGGTAACAAATGAAGCTAAGCCAGAAGCTTCAGAGGAAAGCAAAAATGAAGTAAATAAAGAAGAAACAAAAGATGTAAAAAAGAAGGCATCAGTAGACTTTTCTATAATGGCTATAAGTGATTTACATGCAAATTTAATGAATTATGATTACTACACAGGAGGAACAACTAATAACTCTGGTTTAGTAAAAGTTTCAACTCTTATAAATCAATATAAAGAAAAAGTAGATAAGAAAAAAGATGATAAAAAAATAGATAATACCTTAGTAGTAGATAATGGAGATACGATAGAAGGAACTCCTTTAGCTAACTTCTTTGCTAAGAAAAAGCCTGTTAAGCCAGGCACTCAATACCCGGTATATAAAGCGTTAGAAGAAGTTGGATTTGATGCTACAACTATAGGTAATCACGAACTTAACTATGGTTTAGATTTTATAAAGCAAATAACAAATGATAATCAGAGCATGGCTACAGTTTGTGCAAATGTAAATGATGCTAAAACTGGAAAGCCTGTATTTAATCCATATAAAATAGTAGAAGAAAAAGTAATAGATTCAAATGGAGAAGAAAGAACACTTAAAATAGGTATAACAGGTGTTGTTCCTCCTCAAGTAATGAATTGGGATGCATTATTATTAAGGGGAAAAATAAATGTTAATGATATGACTGAAAGTGTTAAAAAATATGTTCCTCAAATGAAAGCTGAGGGTGCTGATATAGTATTAGTACTTGCTCATACAGGATATGGAGATGAAAATACTCCTAATGTAAAAAATAAAGAAAATGCTGGATATGATATAGCTAATGTTGAAGGTGTAGATTTAGTAATAGGTGGACATGTTCATAGATCATTTAAAAAAGAAGTTAAAAAATCAAATGGTGATATAGTTCAATATATACAACCATTAAACAATGGTAGAGAATTAGGGGTAGCGGAGCTTAAAATAGATTTAGAGGAAAATAATGGTAAGATAGAATACAAAATAAACGATGATAAATCAAAGATAGATACTGTAAGTGTTAAAGATGTACCTAATGATGAGGTTTTGGTTCAAAAAGTTAAAGAGTACCACGATGCAACAGAAAACTATGTAAATACTCCATCTGGAGAAATAACTAAAGATTTAAATAGTTTCTTTACACTAGTAGCTGATGATGCATCTGTACAAATAGTAACTGATGCTCAAAGAAAATTTGTTGAAAAAAGCATAAAAGATGGAGAAGAATCTTTAGTTAAATATAAAGATTTACCATTATTATCAGCAGGAGCACCATTTAAAGCAGGAAGTAGTGCAGGAAATTATGTTGATATAAAAGCAGGAGGGCTTGCATTAAAAGATCTTTCTAACTTATATAAATACGATAATACTTTAACTGTTATAAAGTTAAAAGGTAAAGATATAAAAGAGTGGTTAGAACTAAGTGCAGTAATGTTTAATACAATAGATACTAACTCTAAAGAAGAACAAGATTTAATAAATAGAGATTTCCCTACTTTTAACTTTGACGTAATAGATGGAGTTAATTATGAAATAGATGTAACTCAAAAGCCAAAGTATGATAAAGATGGAAATGTAATAAATGCTAATTCACAAAGAATAGTGAACTTAACTTACAACGGAAAACCTATAAACTTAGAACAAGATTTCTTAATAGCTACTAATAATTATAGAGCTGGTGGAAATGGATTCCCATGGAATGGAAAACAAGAAATAGTATATAGTGGAACTTATGAAAATAGACAAGCAGTAGCTGATTATATAGAAGCTGCTGGCAAATTAGAACCAACAGTAGATAGTAACTGGAAATTTAAATCTGTTGATACAGATGCTAAAGTGATATTTACATCTCATGAAAATGGCGCTAAATATTTAGGTACACATCCTCAAATAAAAGCGGGAGAAAATATAGGAGATAAATTAGTTAAGTATAGTTATGATTTATCATATGTAGTTCCGGGAACTAATGAAAAACCAGAAGAAAATAAACCAGGAACTAATAAGCCTGAAACTAATAAACCAGGTTCAAATAATAATTCTACAACAAATAATACAGATAATCCTAAAACAGGAGATACTAGTATAATCGGATATGTAGTATTAGGAGGCGCTGCAGCTACTGGGTTAGCAGTAACTTCAATTAAGAGAAAAAGAAAATAGTTAATTATAAAATTTAAAAAGCTCCTTAAAGTAATAATTTAAATAATATTGCTTTAAGGAGTTTTTTTATATAATTTAAAAAAATAGTTACTTATATTAATTTAAAATGGTATAGTAGATTATAACATATAAATTTATTTTAAAATAAATGTTAAAAATATAAATTACAGTATATATTTATATTTCAATATGATTATATACTTTATATAGTAAGGAGATGCTAAAATGAAATTAAATAGAAATGATGAATGCTGGTGTGGTAGTAATGCAAAATATAAAAAATGCCACATGGAATTTGATGAAAAATTAAAAACATTAAAAGGAAAAGGATACATAGTTCCAAGTCATGATATTATAAAAACGAAAGATCAAATAGAAAAAATAAAAGAAAGTGCAAAAATAAACAATGCAGTATTAGATTTAGTAGCAAAAGAAATAAAAGAAGGTATGACTACTGATGATATTGATAAAATAGTACATGACTTTACAATATCTCAAGGTGCAATACCAGCACCACTTGGATATGGCGGATTTCCAAAGAGCTTATGTACATCAATAAACTCTCAAATATGTCATGGTATACCAAGTAAAGATGTAGTTCTTAAAGATGGAGATATAATAAATGTAGATGTATCAACAATATACAATGGATACTATTCAGATGCATCTAGAATGTTTATGATAGGAAATGTAAGTGAAGAAGCTAAGAAATTAGTTGAAATAACTAAAGAATGTTTATATAAAGGAATAGAAGCTGTTAAGCCTTGGGGGCATCTAGGAGCTATAGGAGCAGCTATACAAGAGCACGCTGAAAAAAATGGATACTCAGTAGTAAGAGACTTTGGAGGTCATGGGATAGGGCTACAATTTCATGAAGACCCATTTGTATTTCATGTAGGAAAAAAAGATGAAGGTATGATTTTAGTACCTGGAATGATATTTACTATAGAGCCTATGATAAATCAAGGAGACTACGAGCTTTACATAGATGCAGAAAATGAATGGACTGCATATACAGATGATGGGAAACTATCTGCTCAATGGGAGCATATGATATTAGTAACTGAAGATGGCATTGAAATCTTATCTAAATAAAAAATATATACTTGGTTAAAATAATTATAAAATATTATTTCGAGGTGATATGTTATGAAGAAAGAAAGTAAATGCGAAAGTAACAATCAATGGGCAGGAGCTAATACTACACTGACTAGCAAAGCAGGAGTCAAAGAAAAAGATGAAAATAATAACCAATGGACTTCTACTAATAAGAAAGCACCAGAAATGTATCAAAATAATTTTAACAAAGGCCAAAATAACAAATAGATATATAATAAAAAGGTATGTTTGTAAACATATCTTTTTATTATATAAAGGTATGTTTATTACTGGAAAATAAGCTTGAATATTTATTTAAGATATAGTATGATATTATTTACAAAGTATTGAAAAATCAACAGTTTGACTAAAGGAGATTGTTATAATGGTAGAGTCATATGCAGTAAGTAGAGCAACACGTCTTCTAATAGTTTTTAGTGTAGTATTTGCAGCTTTAGAGGCAAATGTGGCTTTTTTGGCACCTATAATAACTATAGTTATACCATATAAGTTTATGAGATATAAGGATGTATCTAAAGAAAAAGAAAATAAAAAGATATTAAATAATTTATTTTTGTTTAATTTAGTTTCATTTTTAGTAGCTATAGTCATTACAAAGAAAATGAATTTAATGATATTGGACTTAATTGTAAATATATTTATAAGTTTTATATGGTATAAAATGATATGCTTTTTTGATAATAAAAAGGAAAATTTATATAAAAATCCAGATATTGTATACAATAAAATGAATAAAAAAATTGATATGTTAGAAAAATTACAAATCCAAACAAAAGAATTAATGGAAAATGCTGAAACAGAAAAAGATAAAATGTCTATACAGTCAAAGCTCGATGCAATACAATATAAAATAGATGAAACTAAAAGACAATTAAGTATAATAAAAAAGCAAGTTGAATTAAAAAATGATAGTGAAAAATAAATTTCAAAACAAAAGCCTTTAGATTGTAAAAATCTAAAGGCTTTTGTGATACAATTTTAAATAAAGCTAAGTAAGTAACTTTTATGGGAAGGGTAATTATATGGTAAGTAAATTTAAAAGATTATATAAAAAAGATGTTACTGATTTTGAATTAATAGCAAATTGGGATAATCAATATGATATAAAGTATTTAATTAGGCCTAATTTTATAGAAGGGGAAATAAAAGATATAACATCAAAGGATTTAATAGATAGTATAGTTTATAATCCATATAAATACATATACATTATATCCGTTGATGATAAAAAAGTAGGGTATATAAGCATAGACACTAATTTTAATATGTTAAAAAAAAATATAAATAGATCTTGTTGGATAGGAATATGTATAGGTGACATTAGTTATCATGGAAGTGGAATATCAAAAATTGCAATGAAATTTTTAGAAAATAAAGCAAAAAAACTTAATCAACAAAGAATTGAATTAGGAGTGTTTGAATATAACAAAAGAGCAATTAATTTTTATAAAAAAATGGGGTATATAGAAATAGGAAAAAATGAAAATTTTGTATATTACAATGGAAAATGGCAAAGTGATATAAGAATGGAAAAATATATATAACAATACAAAATAATTAATACCACTTATATAAATTATATAGGTGGTATTAATTATTATAATTATTTTAAAATAAAAACATTTTCATAAAAAATAATATTATTTAGTCGTTGACTTTATACAGTACATTGTATACAATATACTTATAGGAAATAAAGAAGAAATAATCAATAGGGAAAGAGGCAAAATAGATGATAGTATTAAGAAAAATAGCAAAAACTTTAAAAGGAATATCAAATTACTTATTAGTAAATGAGAGAATTAACAGCCAAAGATGTATGGCGAAAGATATAGATACGACTAGAACTATCTTAGATAATAAATAGTCAAAAAACTTCACAATTATTTTAATTTAACCTCCCAAAAGAGCACTAGTTAATACTAGTGCTTTTTTATTTAAAATTAAAATATATAACTATACAGTAAAAGAAGTATGTTAAAATGGAAGTATATACAAAATTTATTAAATATTAATTGTTTTAGAAGGGAAAGATATTATGGATCAAAATGTAGTATGGGTTAATGAAAAAAAGATAGAAAGAACTATAAAAGCTTTAGAACGTAATAATATGAATGGATATTTAGTTAACAACAAAGACGAACTTTTAGATAAAATACAAGAATTACTTAATGATGGGGATTTAATAGGATGTGGTGGATCTATGAGTTTATTTGAAACAGGAATCATAGATTTTTTAAGAGATGGAAAGTATGAATTTTTAGACAGATATGAAGAAGGTCTTACAGCTAAAGATTTAAAAGAAATGTATAGAAAAACATTCTCAGCAGATGCATATTTCACTAGTACAAATGCAATTACTGAAAATGGAGAACTTTATAATGTTGATGGAAATGGAAATAGAATAGCAGCAATGCTTTATGGTCCAGAAAAAGTGATAGTAATAGCAGGAGTAAATAAAATAGTAAAAGACATAGATGATGCTATAAGAAGAAATGAAGAAATCAGTGCGCCAGCAAATGCAAAAAGGATAGGTACCAAAACACCTTGTAAGACAGTTGGACATTGTATGGATTGTTCAAGTCCAGAGAGAATATGCTGTGAATATGCTATTATAAAAAAGCAAAGAACCGCTAATAGAATACATGTAATATTCCTAAATGAAAGTTTTGGATATTAATAACAAAGAGTCCTTGTGTATGCATTTAGCCATTGTATATTATAATAAATAAAACTTAAATAATATTAATATAATATATAAATGCTTTGCTATATTAACGTAAGGAGGAAAAATGAAAAAAGTAAAACTAATATATAACCCAAATTCAGGAGAGAAAAGGATTAATAATCAATTAGATGATATTATAAAAGTATATCAAGAAAATAATTATCTACTTATGCCCTATAGATTAAATATAGAAGAACCTATAAGTAAAGCATTTGATGAAATGGATGATACTTACGACCATTTATTATTAGCCGGTGGGGATGGTACTATAGATATGGTATTAAATGCTATTAAAGAATGTAATATAAATTTACCTATAGGAATATTACCAACTGGTACAGCTAATGATTTTGCAAATGCGCTTAAAATTCCAAATAATATTAAAGAAGCTATAGAAAATATTATAAAATCCAAACCTAAAAAAATAGATATAGGTAAAATAAATGATAAATATTTTATAAATGTGGCAAGTGCAGGAATGTTTACTGATGTGTCTCAAAGAATAAATCAAGATTTAAAAAATTACATAGGAAAAGTATCATACTATATAAAAGGTATAGAAGAAGCACTTTACTTGAGAAAATTTAATATAAAAGTACATTCTGAGGAATTAAGCTATAATGGAGATATGTATCTGATGCTAATTTTTAATGGAAAAACAGCAGGAAATATAAATCTAGCTTATAAGGCAGAAATAGATGATGGATATTTAGATGTTATAATTTTTAAAGGTATGCCTATTCCAAAATCTATTCCAGTTTTAATAAGCGTTCTAAGAGGAGAGCACTTAGATCACTTAAATGAAAATGAGCTATTATATTTTAAAACAAAAAAATTAACTATTGAGTGTGAAGATGGCTTAATAACAGATATAGATGGAGAAAAAGGGCCGGATTTTCCACTTGATATTGAATGTATTAAAGATGGCATAGAAATATTAGGATTTGTTAAAGAATAGAGAACAATAATTATTGTTCTCTATTTATTTATAATGATAATTAAGTTTTATTTGCCAGGTTTAAAAGAACTCTTTAAAGGTACGACTCTATTAAATACTAGCTTTTTATCAGTAGTATATTTGTTATCTACACTGAAGAATCCATTTCTTACAAATTGGAATTTATCAAAAGCCTTTGCAGTTTCAAGTTGAGTTGATTCTGCAAATCCTTGTAATACTTCTATTGAAGTTGGATTTATTTGTTCTAAGAAGTGCTTACCTTCATTTTCAGGAGCATCATCTAGTATTAAAGGTTCGAATAATCTAAATTCACAAGGAACCGCACTATTAGCTTCAACCCAGTGAATTGTTGCTTTTACCTTACGACCTGTAAATCCTGAACCACTCTTAGTTTCAGGGTCGTAAGTACAGTGAATTTCAACTACATTCCCATTTTCATCTTTTATAACATCGTTACATTTTACAAAGTAAGCTCCTTTTAAACGTACTTCATTTCCTGGGAATAACCTGAAGTATTTCTTTACAGGCTCTTCCATAAAGTCATCTTGCTCTATGTATAACTCTCTACCAAATGGAACTGTTCTAGTTCCCATAGTTTCATCTTTAGCGTTATTTTCTAACTCTATCATTTCAGTTTGACCTTCAGGATAGTTTGTTATAATTAACTTTAATGGTTTTACTACTCCCATTGCAAGAGGTGCTTTAGATTGTAAATCTTCTCTTACAAAGAAATCTAACATTTGGCTGTCAACAGTTGAGTCAGCTTTAGATACACCTATTTCAGCACAGAACTTACGTATAGCTTCAGAAGTATATCCTCTACGTCTAAGACCTGCTATTGTAGGCATACGTGGGTCATCCCATCCATCAGTAACACCTTCATCAACAAGTTGCTTTAATTTTCTTTTACTCATAACAGTATTTGTAAGATTAAGTCTAGCAAATTCTATTTGTCTTGGAGTAGATTCCATTTCACATTCAGAAACAAACCAATCATAAAGTGGTCTTTGATCTTCAAATTCTAAAGAACATAAAGAATGAGTTATTCCTTCTATTGCATCTTCTAATGGATGAGCGAATGCATACATTGGATATATACACCATTTATCACCTGTATTATGATGAGTTGAGTGAGAAATTCTATATATTATTGGATCTCTAAAGTTAATGTTTGGAGACGACATATCAATTTTAGCTCTTAAAACTTTTTCGCCATCTTTAAATTCTCCATTTTTCATTTTTTCAAATAGCTCTAAGTTTTCTTCTACAGATCTATTTCTATATGGACTTTCTTTTCCGGGTTGAGTTAAAGTTCCACGGTATTCTCTCATTTCATCTGGAGTTAAATCACATACGTAAGCTTTTCCTTTTTTTATTAAAAGTAATGATCTTTTATACATTTCATCAAAGTAGTTAGATGCAAAATATAAGTTATTCCAATCAAAGCCTAACCACTGAACATCTTCTTTTATAGAATTTACATATTCTACATCTTCTTTAACTGGGTTTGTATCATCGAATCTTAAATTAACTTTTCCGTTAAATTCATTAGCAAGACCGAAGTTAAGACAAATACTCTTTGCATGTCCTATATGTAAGTATCCATTTGGTTCCGGTGGGAAACGAGTTATGATACTATCATGTTTTTTAGTTTCTAAATCATTTATAATAATGTTTTTTATAAAGTTAGATGAATTAGTTTCATTTGACATATTATAATACCTCTCAATTAATTAATTTTTATATAGTACATAAAGATACTATAATCCATAATATTCATTTTAATCTAATATTGGAAAAAAATAAAGATATAAATGCTTTAATTTAAATCTAATTTACATAAAATGTTTATATTCATCATTATTATCAAAGTTAAAATATTTTATGACCATAAAAATAAAATAGTAAAATCTATTTTTTACATATACTGTATAATTAAATATAAGAAATATAATTATATACTAATAATATTTACCTTATATATTAATAATATGGATATAACACACTATATTATTAATATATAAAGAGAGGAGAAATTATGAAAAAAGGTTCAAAAATGCTGATATCTATATTGGTTATTTTAATAATAATTACAGGAGGTACATATTACTTATTAATACCAAAAGAAAGAGTCACGCAAAATACTAATAATAAGATTATTACTGAACAAGACTTGTTACAAAATGCTTCTATAGATGAGTTTCAATTAGTTAAGAATCCTCTTAGATTAAAAGGAAAAGTATCTATATCAAGTGATGAGTTTCAAAATATAATTTATACTATTATGAATGAATATAATGTAGAAGATTTCAAACATGCTAATGTAGATATAAATAATAGTAAAGTTAAAATTATGTATCCATATAAAGTTTTAGGATTCATAGATAGTCAATTAGAAGTAAATTTAATCCCAGATGTTGTTGAAAATAAGTTAAATATCGTGCTTACTGATGCAAAGCTAGGCAAAATAAATATAAGTGATAAAATATTAAAAGAAGGTTTGAAAAAATATAGAGAAAAGATACCTTTTGAAGTAAAAAATAATACGATCATAATAGATAAAAATGATATTTATCCAACGACTCTTAATAAAGTTGAAATAACTGAAAAAGATATATTAATAGATTTAGAAATTCAAGCAAATAATCTTATTGATTTTATATCTAAATACAATATTAATGTTAAGCAGTAATTTTATATACAAATGATATTAAAGTAGGTGCATAGATGGAACAAATATTATATTCACTGTCAGATTACAAAGTATTAGCGATAATAGCAGGATTTATTATAATTAGTGTAGAAACATTTATTCCAGTACTTCCCCTAGTAGCAATAGTAGTAGCCAATGTTTTTATACTAGGGATGTGGCTAGGATTTTTTGTATCTTGGGTAGGATCTAGTTTAGCATCTATCTTATTATATTTTTTAGCAAGCAAATTTTCAAAACATAATATATTTAAAAAATATAAGCACAACAAGAAAGTAAATGAAATAATAACATGGATAAGAAAGCAAGGATTTACCAGTATATTTGTATCGTATTCTTGTCCATTTATACCAGACTTTTTAATAACCATAGCATCTGGCTTGGTACAGTTAGATTTTAAGAGTTTTGCTTCTGGAATGATATTTGGAAAATTTGTTATGTTTTTACTAATAAGCTATGTAGGAGAAGATGTTGGAGCATTTTTCTCAAGTCCAATTAAAATAATAGTATTTTCAATAAGCATTGCTATATCATGGATTATTGGAAATAATGTAAACAACAGAATACATGAAACATATGAAAAAGATAAATAAAAGTAACCAGTATAATTATAAAATTTGAAATATTTAATTCTTTGTGTTAAACTATTATAGTTATACTTAAGTTTATAAATATTAAGGGGGGAAGGTTATGAAGCAGATATATATAATAACGACTTATACTGGAACATTCTTATCATATCTTATAAGAAATATAAGTAAAACCCCATACGCACACGTATCAATAGCCTTAAATCAAGATTTAGCACCGATGTATTCATTTGGAAGGCTAAATCCTAAAACGCCATTATTTGCAGGATTTGTTGAAGAGAATATAAATCAAGGATTATACGCTATTAGAAAAAATACTATGTGTAGGGTGTACTCATTAGATGTAACAGACGCACAATATAATAAGTTATATGATAATATAATGGAAGTAAGCAGAAATAGAAAAAAATATGATTATGATGTTAGAGCACTCGTATATTTATCTATAAATAAGCCAAGAGAAAGAGAATATAAATATGTCTGTTCTCATTTTGTAGCAGATATGTTGCAAAAAAGTGGAATACATATTTGTGATAAAAATTCGTATGAAATAAGACCAAATGATTTTTATGACTTAGATAGTTTAAATTTAGAATATGAAGGTTTATTATCAAGATACTCTACAGGAGAACATTCATATGTGTCAAAAATTGCAAAAGCTTAGAAAAATACCTCTTACAATTAGAAGAGGTATTTATTTTTTGTAAATTATCTATTATGTTATAATTAAATTAACAATTGTTATATATTGTTCATTAACTAAACTAAATAAATAATTTTAAATCATGGGTTTGTAAAATAGGAGGCAAAATGGACCAAAATTTTATCATAGAAAAAACAAAAGAATTTGTAAAAGAAAAATTATATAATGAAGGTAGTGGACATGATTGGTTTCATATAGAGAGAGTATATAATTTATCAAAATTTTTAGCTGATAAAGAAGGTGCAGATAGTTTTATAGTAGAGCTAAGCTCTTTACTTCATGATATAGAAGATTGGAAATTTTCAAATACTAACGAAACATCTACAAGTCTAATAGAGGAATTTCTTAAAGGATTAGATGTTTCACAAGACTATATTAAAAAAATAACTAATATAATAAAAACAATGTCATATAAAGGTGGTGTTGTTGACTCGACTCAAAATACCATAGAGGGAAAAGTTGTTCAAGATGCTGATAGATTAGATGCGATGGGGGCAATTGGAATAGCTAGAACCTTTACATATGGAGGTTATAAAAATAGGCCATTATACAATCCTTTAGTTAATCCTATGAAATTTTCATCACTAGATGAGGTTAAGAATAAAGAAAATCATACTATAAATCATTTTTATGAAAAGTTATTAAAATTAAAAGACTTAATGAACACAGATTCAGCTAAAGAAATTGCAAATAAAAGACATGAATTTATGGAAAGCTTCTTAGATGAGTTTTATAGTGAGTGGAATTTTAAATAGTATATAATTGGTATATATTATAAATCAAGAGAGTAGTAAGATTAAAATCATTACTTTTTTTTATTAAAAGATATTTAATAATTCAAAAAAAGCGATATTTCTTAAAAGTATGATAATATTTGTATATAAGTGACGACTTGATATTACAATATAAGGAGATATTATTAAATGAAAAAAATAGGTAAAGCATTATTAATAATTGGATTATTAGTTGCTATAATACTTTCTAATAAATATATTTATTTAGAAGGGAGCTTAGATAATTTAACATCTAATAAAATTTTAGGTAATATTACTCTTGGTAATGGTACAACAGTATATGAAGATTATATAACTAATACTACAAATTTTAGCAAAGCTAATAATAGTCAAAAGTATATAGTAATTCATGATACTGCAAACGAAAGTCTAAAAGCAGGAGCTGATAGTCATAGAAAATACTTCCAAGATAATAATAGACATGTTTCTATACATTACATTGTAGATAAAACTAAAATAATACATGCATTACAAGATAATTATTCGGCACACCATGTAGGGGATAGAGGTAACATCTTAGGAGACAAAACTAATCATACAACAATAGGTATAGAATTATGTGTCAATGACAAAAAAGGATCTGAAGGATGGGAAATGGTAAAAGAGAATTGTGTATATTTAGTAAAAGAATTAATGGAAAAATACAATATACCTGTAGATAGAGTAATTATGCATAAAGATGCATCAGGAAAATTATGCCCAGCACGATTAATAGATAATAATAACAAAGAGTGGAATGAATTTAAAGAAAATTTAGCTAATTCTATATAAATAATATGATTTCAATTGCTAGGTTATTTTTATGTTAAAAGAACTATAAAATAAAGTGTGAACCTTCCTTCAAATAACTTAATTTAATTATCGTATTTTGGGAAGAATGCACACTTTATTTTTCATACACTCTAGTTCATAGTAAAGATTAATCTCTAAACTGAGTTAACTTGTTTATTATTTTGTATAACTAATTTGATTTAATGTTTTGACTTTCAAAAAATTTGTTAGATTCTTCTTTAACTTCTTTTCTAAGTTTTATTACTCCTATCATATTGGTTGCTATAACACACGCTAATGTAGCATCTAATAAAACTACTATATTATCAAATTTGCATAAAGCTCCTATCATTATAAAACATAGATACACAATTCTTGCTATTTTAGATGCCTTTAATCCAAATAGATATTCTGCTTGTTTTTCCCCATAGAAAATTACAACTATTAGAGTTGATAGAACAAACATCAACATACATATAGTTAAAAATCCTCCACCAAATTTAGTTCCAAATACACTTTGTACTGCAATAGATGGCATAGCGGCTGCTTTGTCAGCTCCAACAGTTGACCATATCCCTGTAGTTAAAACTAAAAATGCTGTTATAGTACATATACAAAACGTATCTACTATAATTTCAAATACCCCCCATAATGCCTGTCTCGCAGGAAAATCAGTGACTGCCGCTGAGTGAGCTATTGTTGATGTACCCATACCTGCTTCATTTGAATAAGCACCTCTAGCAGCACCAGCTCTTATTGTTGAGGCTAAAACAGAACCTGCAAATCCACCAAATGCTGCTGTAGGAGTAAATGCTCCTTTAAATATTAGAGCAAATGTATTTGGTATACTTTTATAATTTGCTAATATAACTATCAGTGCTATTAAGAAATATGCAACTGCCATAATAGGTACTAATTTCTCTGTAACTTTTGATATCCTTTTAATACCTCCATATACAACTAATCCAACTATAAGAACAACTGTAATCCCTGTTACAATAGGGTTTATATTTATAGTTGATGCAGTTTGTACAATTGAAGCTGATTGAGTAGCTATTGACGGAGCTATTTCAAGCATTAGGAAAAATGCAAATAATGATCCAAGCAAAGGTAATTTTGCTCCATTTTTAAGGTAATACATAGGGCCACCTACATACTCACCCTCATTATTTTTGACTCTATACTTTATACCCAATATAATCTCAGAATACTTAAGAGCACAACCAAATATAGCTATGATCCACATCCAAAATATTGCACCAGGTCCACCCGTAGCTATAGCTAGAGGAACTCCAACTATATTTGCAGCTCCTATTGTAGATGCTAATGCAGATGTTGCTGCTTGGAATGGAGTTATTGTTCCATTTCCATCACCTTTTTTAAATATCTTTCCAAATGTTTCTTTTAGTATAAATGGTAACTTAGTTATTTGGAAAAAATTTAATGTGAATGACATTGTTATGCCACCTCCGACTAATATAATTAAAATCGGATAAAGCCACAACCAATCTATTAGTTGTTTGAACATATCAAACATAAAAAATACCTCCTTAAATTTATATGTTATTTTATGTTGTAAAAATATGTATGTTATTTATGTATGTTGTTTTTGTATATAATATAACTTTTTTAAAAATTATATTATATATTACCTATGACGTAACGTACCTTTTGGTATAATAATTGTTAATTATATATTATTTAATTTGGAAAATGATTTCAGTATGAAAATCATTGTTTCAATCCATTTAGATCTAATTTCAATCCATTTTCTATAAAAAAATACATATTTATGGTAAATTATCGAAGTGAATAAAAATTATTTATTATATAGTTCATCAACTTTTTGAATTATAATATTTTAATGATTAAAATGTAGTAAAATTCATGAAATTGCAGGGAGGTTAAAATTATTTTGAGAAAGTACATAGATTTAATTATAGGGATAGCTATATTTTTTTACTGCATAATGATTAATATAATTAGTAATAGAATCATAGCATTTAGCGAAATGCTAGAATTTTAGGTATATTATTAATTATATATCACTTTTTAAAAATAAAACTTAAATCAAATAAATATTTTATTAAAGTAAATAAAATATTAGTGATATTGGTATCAGTAGGATTTATTATATTCATATTTTCTGAGGTTATGATAATTGGTTACCCGAAAAATAATGAGGAAAGTACAGACTATATAATGATATTAGGGGCAGGTTTAAATAACGGTGATCGTGTTAGTCTGACTTTAAAACATAGATTAGACGCTGCTTTAAAATATATAAACGAATCAGGTAGTAAGTCATACGTAGTTGTATCAGGGGGACAAGGGTTAGATGAAACAATATCAGAATCTGAAGCGATGAAGAGATATTTAATAAAAAATGGAGTGCCTAGTGACAAAATAATTAAAGAAGATAAATCAACAAATACATATGAAAACTTTAAATATTCTAAAGAAAAAATTGAAGAACATAGTAGAAAAAATATAGATAAAAATACTGTAAAAATAGTTACAACTGATTTTCATGCTTTAAGGAGCAATATGCTAGCTAAAAGAAATGGATATGATAATATCAATGTATATTCGAGTAAAACTGTATCATATTTAGTTCCACTATTCTATACACGTGAATCATTAGCATTAGCTAAAAGTTTTATTCTAGATAGATAATTTATTTTTAGTAAATATAGATTTATTTAAAATCCAAAATATAATGTCATTTAGGAAGCTACTAATTCATTCACTTTAGCTAGACCTGATAAAATAGAGTTAAATAGAATAAAAACAGATGAAAAGTATAAATTAGTTATAGGAACTAATAGGTTTGATACTATTAGAAGATGCTTAAACTTTATAGATAAACATATTAAGATATTAGCTATCAACAATACATAAAAGAAGATATTCAATCAACTGAGCTATCTTCTTTTTTGATGCAAAAACTTGAATCATAAATAAAATAAAAAATAATGTTTATCTAAAGTTAATGATTATATTGTATTAATGCATATTAAAGAAAGATGGGAGATTATGCAAGAGTTTGCTATGATACATAAAGATAAAACTGTGGATTATGACAAAAGATGACATTTTAAATTATTAATAAGCTATATTGTTTAAACATCTACACCATGCAAATATATATTTATTTTTTTGTAGAATATGGATATAATAGTATTAATTACTATTTACTTTGAAAGGAGTATTAAATGAAAAAAGTTTTGCAAACATATGGAATAGCGTTAATAGTTGTAGCCATTTACGCATTCGTTAAATTGCCAGTACTTAGACTAGATTTTATATCATTATTTTCGGTACTTATAATATTCTTTGCTGTAGCAGGAGTATTAGATATGATGTTAGATAGAGGGGAGAAAACATCTAAAATTGCTAAGTATAATTTTACAATAGCAATCGTACTAATAATTTACAGTATAGTAGCTCCATTTATAACATCATCTCCTATATTACATGCAAAAGCATATAGAAATTTAATAGGTAAAGTTGAAGAAAGCAAGTTTGCAGAAGATGTAAGTCCTGTAAGTGTAAAGGATATACGTCTTGTAGATGAAGCTATGGCTATGAAGTTAGGGGATAAAAAGCTTGGAGAGGTTCCTGCTATAGGTAGTGTTTCAAAACTTGGAACTTTCCATATTCAAAGTGTAAAAGGAAATTTATACTGGGTAGCACCGCTAGTACATAGGGATATAATTAAATGGATAACATCATTAGATGGTACAAATGGATACGTAATGGTATCTGCAAGTAACCCTCAGGATGTTAGATTAGTTCAAGAAATTGATGGAAAGCCTATAAAAATAGTATATCAACCAGAGGCTTATTTACTTCAAGATTTACATAGACATATGTATGTAAATGGTCTTATGAATATAGGTATGAGTGACTTTACTTTAGAAATAAATGATGAAGGTAGACCATATTGGGTAACAACACTATATGAACATAGCGTAGGATATGGTGGTTCTGATGCTACAGGAGTAGCAACTGTTGATGCTGAAACAGGAGAAATAAAAAAATATAATATAAAAAATACCCCAGAATGGATTGATAGAATACAGCCACAAGACTTTGTTGTTAACCAAATAAATGACTGGGGATTATATATTAAAGGATTTTTAAATTCAGTAATATCAGAAGAAGGTGTTTTAGTTCCAACAGAAGGAACCTCTTTAATTTATGGAAATGATAATAGAGCATACTGGTATACAGGCATAACGTCTTCAGGAGGAGATGAATCAACGATAGGATTTATGTTAGTTGATAGTCGAACTAAAGAAGCTAAGTTATATAAACAACCAGGAGCTACAGAAACAGCAGCTATGAGATCTGCAGAAGGTAAAGTTCAAGAGAAAAATTATGAGGCTACATTCCCTGTAATGTATAATATATTAGGAACTCCTACATATGTATCATCATTAAAAGATAAAGCAGGACTTGTTAAGATGGTAGCGTTTATATCTGTTGAAGATTTTAGTGTACTTGGTCTAGGAGAAACAAAAGAAGAAGCTCTTAGAAGCTATAGAGAAGCATTATCATCAAAAGGCAATAGCATAAAACTTGAAGATGATACAACTACACAAGATTTAGAAGGCACAGTTTTAAGAATTAGTCCGGATGTTAAGAGTGGAAATACATATTACTATATGACAGTAAATTCAAATGAAAATATTATATTTAATGCAACATCTAAAATATCTACAGAAATACCACTTACTAATGTTGGGGATAAAGTAAAAATATCTTTCCAAAAAGGTGAAAAAGGATTAGTAGATATAATAGAATTTGATAACCTAAATATTGGTAATATAGATACTCAAAATGAAAAAAATGCAGAAGACAAATTAGCACAATAGATATTAAAGAAAAATCGCATGCAACATGCGATTTTTTTATGTAAAAAATGTAAATTTTATAATCATATCTTAATATAATAGTATTACGACTTGATACACTAAATAACTTCAAGGAGACTAGACAAAATGATAGGAATTGAGAAGGAGATATTAATTTTAATAAGTAGGGTTAGATGTATGACGGAAAACCAAGTTGGAAAAGTTTTTGGGACAAGGAGAAAATATGGAAGAAAGCCGTTTAAAAAAACATTGAGAAAAATGTGCAATGAATATACACTTAGAAAATATCCATGTAATATAAATTATCCAGGATATAGAGATAACTCTTATATATATTATCTAAACGGAAGTAAAATGTATAGTGGTGAAGAATTATTGAAAGCAGTTATAGGAAGTGAATTAGCTATTAAAATTGATATGGGTGGATACAATTTAAAAAGATTTTATAGAAATGTTTCAGTCGATAATAGAAAATATGATTTATTTATAGAATATATAAACCATTATGGAGAACAAAAACAAATACTTGTAGATATAGACTTAGATGGAGAAGTGGATATATCTAAATATGAAAATTTAGAAGAGAAAATTATGAATTCTACAATACCGTTTTTCGAAACCCCAAAGGTTTTAATAGTTACATCATCCAATATAGAAACTATATTACCAAAAAAAGAACTCTTTAATATAGAGTGTTTAGATTTAAATTTAAATAAATTGTTTAGACATATATAAAAAAATAAGCCTATTTTTAAATAGGCTTATTTTTTTATTCTTAATCTTATATATTTTTAAATTTACTATTTAAATTTTATAAAAATGCAAATCATAATAATAAATATTAAAAATAGAAAAGAGGTTCAAAAATGGGAGAAATGAATACAGCAGCAGTAAGTTCAAATGAACTACTTTTAATAATGGCATCTATATCTGTAATTGGTGTAATAGGAGGATGGATAGGTGAAAAATTAAAATTACCAGATGTAGTTATATTTTTGATTTGTGGAATAGCATTTGGACCAACCTTTTTTAATATAGTTAACATAGAATCTTTTCCTGTAGTAAATGAAATAATTTTAACATTTGGGTCTGCATTTATACTTTATGAAGGTGGTAGAGAAGTGAAACTTAAAGTATTAAATAAAGTGAAAATAACAGTAGGTCTTTTAGCATCATTAGGTGTGTTTATAAGTGCAGGTATAATAGGCTTAAGTTCTTATTATATATTGAATTTACCAATAGAAGTTAGTTTTCTTTTAGGAGCGACAATCGCATCAACAGATCCAGCCAGTTTAATTCCTGTTTTTAAGCAAGTCCCAATTAAAAATAAGTTAAAACAAACAATAATAAGTGAATCAGCGTTTAATGATGCATTTGGAGCAATACTATTTACTTCTATTCTTACAGGTATAACATTATCTAAACAAATGAGTTTATTAGAGACAACATTTCAATTAATATCTATGATAGTAATTGGTGTATTAGTAGGGACAGGAGTCGCACTTATAGGTATAGGTTTATCTTCAGATAAAAAATATGGGATATTTAATGATTATGCTCCAATAATATCAGTAATTATGGTTATATTTGCCTACGAGATATCAGAAAGATTTGGTGGAAGTGGATATATGTCAGTCTTTATTGCAGGTCTTATAGCAGGAAATAAAAAACGATTTGGGTTATGGATACCGGATGAAAATTATATATCAGGAGTATATTTTAGAGAAAATATATCCACTATTGCAAGAATGTCTATATTTATAATTTTAGGTACACATTTAGATGTAAGCTCTTTACTAAAATATGGCTTAGGCTCAATTTTAATAGTATTAATACTTATATTTATAGCAAGACCTTTAGTAGTTTTAATTTGTACAGCATTTGATAAAGAAGCTAATTGGACTAGAAATGAAAAAATATTTATGATGTGGGTTAGAGAAACGGGAGTAATACCAGCAGCTTTATCAGGAATTATAGTGTCGATGAAAGTTCCAGGTTATGAAATTATTTCAGCAACTGTATTTATGACAATAATAATAACATTGCTACTACAAGCAAGTACTACAAATATTGTAGCTAAAAAATTAAATGTATTGGAAGAAAATTAAAATATCATATCTCGAATATTTAATATTAAAGTTTAAGAAAAAATAGTATATAAAAAGACAAAATGTGTTTTTTATATACTATTTTTGATATTTTCTCCTATAAAAAGGATAATTATGATAAAATTTATATTAGATAATGAGGAGGGATTTGATGAAACAAAAAATAATTTTACTTGTAGCACTATTATCAATATTTTTAACTGGATGTTCAAGTGAAGATGAAAATAATCTAGTTGAACAAGGAAAAAATGCTTTAGAAAAGCATAAATATAGTGATGCAAGAGAATTCTTATCACAAGCATTAGAAGTTGATAGTGCTGATGAAAATGCAAGAGCCATGTATATGCAAGCTATGAGAATGGAAAATACAGATAAATATAAAGAACAAGGTAATTATAAAAAAGCAATAAAAGAACTTGAGTTTTTAGAAAAAATAAAGGGTGGTTCTTCAACTATAAAAAGTGAAGCTTCGAACTTAAAAAAAGAACTTGAAAAGTTAAATGGACAATATAAACAAGAACAAGAAGAAAGAAAAGAAAATGCCAAATTAACGTCAAAGAAAGATAAGCGTAGAGTAGAAAGAGATGCGCTTAACTCTATTAAAAGAGAAGAACCTAAAAAAGAAGAAGTTACTGAAGAAAAAACTGAAGAAAAGCCAGAATCTAAGCCTGAGGAAAGTAAACCAGAGTCTAAACCTGAAACAGTAGTCCAAGAAAAGCCTTCAGTTCAAGAAACACCACAAAATCAAGATGCTCAACAAAGCTCACAAGTACAATAAAAAAGTTATCTCATTTGAGATAACTTTTTTATTGTACTAAATATATTAGTTTGAATCTTTAAAATCAATTCTTTTATTAATATATTTATCTATTGAAATTTTTATAACAGCAGCTAGTGGAACTCCTAAGAATACTCCAACAAGACCAAATAATGATCCTCCAATTAAGACTGCTGAAATTATCCAAAGAGCGCTGAGTCCAATTTGATCACCCATAACTTTAGGACCGATAAAATTCCCGTCTAGTTGTTGAAGTACTAGTACGAAGACAAAAACCCAAAAAGCTTTTACAGGATCGTACACTAAAGTCATAAGAATTGGAGGTACGGCACCAATAAATGGCCCAAAATAAGGTATTATATTAGTTAAGAATATTATAAAAGATAAAAATAAAACATTTTCAATTTTTAATATAAATTTAAATCCGATAAATGCAAGGACACCAATTATAAGAGAATCTATTATTTTTCCTATTATATAGTTATAAAAAATATCATTAGATATTCTAAAAAACTCTACTGTTTCATCAGCTCTTACTTTAGGTACTGAAGCATAAAGGATTTTTTTTAATCCTCTTCCAATTTTCTCTTTATCATATAACATATATATAGATAAAATTACTCCCATTACTATATTGAATAATACAGATGTTATAGTAAATATATAAACTATTAAATCTGAAGATATTCGTGAAAACATATCAAGTAGCTTTTGAAGTATAGCATTTAAATTATTTTGAATATGAGGTATAGCCATTTCTAATACCTTTGTCTCAGACATATGCCTATTTAAAAAATCATTTAACATAGTTATATAATTAGGTATTTCCTGTATTAAAGTATTTAGTGCATCAATTATAGATGGAATTATAAGCTTAAAACCTATAATAATTAAAAGAAAAACTATTATATATGATATGAGTATACTTAATAGTCTATGTGATTTTAGATTTTTTCAAAAAACATCATCATAGGATTTATTAACAATGAAAATAGTATTCCTAGTAAAAAAGGGCTGAAAAATGATATAAAACCACTAATTCCAGAAATAAATTTCATGGGAGCATCAATTGCTTTATAAATCAGAATTGATATAAAAGCTATGAATATACAATATTTTATATTTTCTTTTGAAATCATAATACCTCCTATTTATAATGTTGATTAATCTAAATGATTATATAAAATCTATTAACAAATAAATCTGCTAATATTAAGTAAAGTAATTGTTAATATTTATATGATTTACAGTTGTAATGTAGTATATTATTTCCAATTTATATATTAAATATTTTATTATTTTGAAAGAGTAATTTTAAAAAATTATTAAAGCAAAGCCTAAATAAAAAAATATTAATCTATATAATCTAAAATGAAATTTTTGTGAATTTTTTGTGTAAATACTAAAAAAATCCTCAAAAAAATAGTATTATAAATCTTGAGGAGGGAAGCTTAGATGGAGAATATAGTTTTAGAATTTGATAAAAGAACAATAACAAAAGAAGAAATGAGTCAACGTGCTAAATACTATGCAAAAAAGGCTGATGAAGGTATAAAATTATATTCAGAAGGTAATAAAATAGAAGCCATGCAAATACTTAGAGAATTAAGAAAATTTTTGAAAGCTGAGTATTCTTACTATAGCAAAGATTCTGTAGATAAATATATTAAAGAAAATTATTTATATAAAATTTATAAGCAAGGATTGAGTGAAGCTTATATAAATCAAAACTATCCAAAAGCATACCATCATTTACATAGTAACTTATGTGATATTGGAGATTACATATCTAATTATGATATGACTATATTTTTTAATGAAGAATAATACAAAGGACTCTTTTATAGAGTTCTTTTTTATTTAGCTAGTAAAGAAAATTTAGTGTATTTATATAAAATTATCGTTTACAGATACTCTGGATAGATATAAAATAAAAAGGTTAGAAGTTAAATCAATTTATAAAAATAAATTACTTATAGAAGAAGGTGGAATTATGAGAATTAATAAATATATAGCATCTTGTGGTGTTGCATCAAGAAGAAAAGCTGAAGAAATAATACTTGAAAAAAGAGTAAAAGTTAATGGTAAAGTTGTTGAGGAGTTGTCATTTAATATAGATGAAAAAAATGACCTAGTAGAAATAGATAATAAAAGAATTGGAATTAATGAAAATTATATTTATATAGTTTTAAACAAACCAGAAGGTTATATTACAACTGTAAAAGACCAATTTGATAGACCGAGTGTATTAGATTTAGTATCTGATATTAAAGAAAGAATTTATCCAATAGGAAGACTTGATTACGAAACTAGTGGTCTTTTAATTCTTACTAATGATGGTGATTTAACTTACAAATTAACTCACCCAAAACATGAAGTTGCAAAGACTTATATAGCAAGAGTTAAAGGTATACCTTCAAGTGAAAAAATGAAACAGTTTGAAGAAGGTTTATATATAGAAGATTATAAAACAGCTCCTGCAAAAATAAGAATAATAGATAAAAATGAAGAAAAAAATTATTCTATATGTGAAATAAAAATACATGAAGGAAGAAATAGACAAGTTAGAAAAATGTGCAAATCAATAGGCCACCCAGTTCAAAGACTAAAAAGAGCTGCTATGGGTAAAATTACTCTAAAAGGAACTGAAATCGGAAAATATAGACACTTAACTTCTGAAGAAATAGATTATTTAAAAGTAATAAAATAGAGGTGTATTATGATAAAAGCTAAATATTTAACTAAAGTCACAGATATAAATAAATTATATTTAGAACAAGTAATAAAAGAAGGAGATATTGTAGTAGATGCCACTATGGGAAATGGATATGATACAAAGTATCTAGCACAAAAAGTTGGAGAGAATGGTTTTGTATATAGTTTTGATATACAAGAAGATGCAATTAAATCTACACAAAAGAAATTAGTAAAAGAAAACCTACAAGATAGAGTAAAACTAATATTAGATGGCCATGAAAATATGGACAAATATATTGAAGGGAAAGTTTCATGTGTTTTATTCAATTTGGGATATTTACCAAGGTGCGAGCATATGATTATAACAAAGCCAAATACAACAATAAAAGCTATTAAGCATAGCTTAAGCCTATTAAAACCTCATGGAGTAGTAAGTATTGCAATTTATACAGGACATCCTGGAGGAATGGAAGAAAAAAATAGTGTATATGAATTTGTTAAATACCTAGACCAAAGTGAATTCAATGTATTAGAATGTGGTTTCATAAATCAAATAAACAATCCTCCTCAATTAGTTTTAATAGAAAAGAAAAAAGAGTATTAAAAGCCATGCTTTAAGCATGGCTTTTTTGAATGAATACTTTAAAACATAAGGCTATTAATATAAATCATAAAGATAAAATAAATAATAAAAAATAGATAATAATATATATGTAAGTGTTTTTAAAAATACAATCTTACCTGAATATACGGATGAGTATAATAATTGATTAATATAATACTTGCTGAAGGTGCAATTATATCTAAATTAAATGTTATTTAAATTCAATCATATGGACAAGAGGCAAGAGCTAGGTTCATCAAATCAGAAGTAATTATAAATAATGAAGAAATAAACTTTCCTAAAATTATAAATCTGAATATTTTAGTATGTTTGACAGAAAAATCTTTAAATGAGTACTTAAAAGATATAGATAAAGATGATATAATAATAGCTGATAGCAGTATAGGGGTAAAATATAGAGACAATACTAAATTTTACAAATTTCCTGTAATAGAGTCTTCGAAAGAAGCCGTTGGAAGTAATATATCAGCTAGCATGGTGGCACTGGGGGTAATTAGTGGAATAATAAAAGAGATAGATAAAGAAAATATCAAAAAATCAATAATAAAAAGAGTCCCAAAAGGAACAGAAAAACTAAATATAACTGCTTTGAAAAAGGAATTAGTCTTTTAAAAAATAGTTATATTAATAAAAGGAGAAATTTATGGACGATACGAAAAGCTTAAAAGATAGTAAGCAATTGATATCTAGTATACAATCTCAATATCCGAGATTTAGTAAAGGGCAAAAACTTATAGCTAAATATATATTAGCAAATTATGACAAGGTTGCATTTATGACAGCCTGTAAATTAGGTGAAACAGTTGGGGTTAGTGAATCTACAGTTGTAAGATTCGCAAACACTTTAGGTTACTCTGGGTATCCAAAGTTGCAAGCTGCACTTCAAGAGCTTATAAAAAATAAATTAACTACAGTACAGAGAGTCGAAATGGCTAAAGAATATAATGATGATTCAGTCATACTTAATAAAGTATTAAAAAGTGACATAGATAATATAAGAACTACGTTAGAAGAAATTGATAAAAAAGCTTTTGAAGAATCATCGACACAGTTATTAAAAGCAAAAAAAATATATATATTAGGTATGAGAACGTCCTTTGCAATTGCTCAGTACCTAGGGTTTTATTTAAATATAATTCTTGATAATGTTCAAATAATTAGAATGGATATGGGAGATGCATTTGAACAGGTAGTAAGAGTTGGAGAAGGAGATGTAGTACTTGCCATAAGTTTCCCAAGATATTCTAAAAAATCTTATCAAATAGTAAACTATGCAAAAGAAAAAGGAGCACATATAATATCTTTAACAGATAGTTTATTTGCACCAGTAGCATCGCTTGCTGACAATACACTTTTAGTAAAAAGTAATATGGCATCATTTGTTGATTCATTAGTTCCCGCTTTAAGTGTAGCTAATGCTCTTATAATTTCAGTTGGAATGAAGGAAAAAGAAGATATAAAAGAATACTTTGATGATTTAGAAAAAATTTGGGAAAGGTATTCTGTTTATGAGTAGAATTGTCTAATCATAGAATAGAAATTACTAGAAGACAGCAGTATTTAGCTAATACTTAAATAGATTTAGTAGAAATTAAAATGATGTAATATAAAGTAGCAACTGACAGTTTAACTGACAGTTGCTTTTTATTATTTAAATAACATATTGCTTAAAACATTAATGGTTTCTTTGTCCATTTCTTCAAAAATGATTAAATCCAGCTAACAAATATGTTAGCTGGAACAATTAGATGCGGAAGACAATTGGAGATGGCTTTAAACCTGAAAGCTTATATATATTATAACCATTTTTATAGAAATGATTCATATTATAATGATTTTATTCTAAAGTAATTTTAGTTATTTGAATATATTAATAATGATAGCTAACCGATAATACAATGGAGATAAAAATGATAATAAAATCATATAAAATTTATGTCAATATATATAAAAGGATAGCAAAACTTTAAAGTTTTGCTATCCTTTTTTTATTATTTCATTAATTTATGCTCTTTATATATAGGATATTTTTTAGTTAATTTAAGAACTAAATCCTTAGCTAGGTTTACATTTCTTTGAGTTATACACAAGTCTATAGCTTCTGCTATTATAAGCATATCTTTTTCATCCATTCCTCTAGTAGTAACTGATGGAGTTCCTATTCTTATACCACTAGTTATAAATGGTCCATTAGGATCAAATGGAATTGTATTTTTGTTAACTGTTAAATAAGCTTCATCTAGCATTTTTTCTGCTTCTTTCCCTGTTATATTTTTATTAGTTAAATCTATAAGTATAAGATGATTATCAGTTCCTCCACTAATCACATCAAATTTTCTATTTATTAACTCATTCGATAAAGATTTAGCATTTTTAACTACTTGGTTTTGATAATTTTTAAATTCATAACTTAAAGCTTCTTTAAAAGCTACAGCTTTTGAAGCTATTATATGCTCAAGTGGGCCACCTTGTATCCCGGGAAATATTGATTTATCTATTAAATTAGCATATTCCTTTTTACATAGTATAAACCCACCACGTGGACCTCTTAATGTTTTATGCGTTGTTGATGTAACAAAATCCGCAAATTCGCATGGATTTTGATGAAGTCCTGTTGCAACAAGTCCAGCTATATGAGCCATATCTACCATAAGTAATGCTCCAACTTCATCTGCTATTTCTTTAAACTTCTTAAAATCTATTTCTCTAGAATAGGCACTTGCTCCTGCAACTATTAATTTAGGATTAACTTGATGAGCTAATTTTCTTACTTCATCGTAATTGATTAATCCATCATTTTTATTAACTCCATACTCATAGAAATTAAAATATTTACCTGATATATTTACAGGAGATCCGTGAGTTAAGTGTCCTCCTTGAGATAAATTCATTCCCATGACTTTATCTCCTGGATTTAAGATAGCAAAATACACTCCCATATTAGCGTTCGCGCCAGAATGTGGTTGTACATTTGCATGCTCCGCATTAAATAATTTCTTAAGTCTTTCTATTGCTATAGTTTCTATTTCATCTATATGTTCACATCCACCATAATATCTTTTACCAGAATAACCTTCAGCGTATTTATTTGTTAAATAACTGCCCATAGCCTCCATAACAGGAACGGAAACTATATTCTCTGAAGCTATTAATTCTATGTTTCTTTCTTGTCTTTCTAATTCTTTTTTCATACTTTCATATATTTCTTTATCAGAATCTCTTAAATTTTCAAACATCTAATCACCCTTTCATTGCTAAAGATATTAATATTTATATCCGTTTATTTTATATTAAAACTAAATTTTCGAATAATGTCGTAAAATATAATATTAATTTCAATCAATTAACTAGTGCATGACGAACAAATAAAGATTATATAGAGATATATTAATAATTTAATTTATTTATATATAATAAGTAATAAGTAATTATTTGTTTTATATGTTGACATATTAAAGAAAAGAGTGTAAATTTTATAAAAATAAATAATTCGTATAACCCTAATGATATGGTTAAAATAATAGAAAATTAGTTGATTTAATTTTTACAGATGAGTATATAACTATACTTCAGAGATATACACTAAATACTAAATCGACTGTCATTTAACTGACAATTGCTAAATTTACAGTTGAAACTGACAACTTGATGACTAAAGAGTAAAAGGATTTCTATAATAAAATGAAAAAAGAACATGAGATGCCTGGAAGTAAAAATGAAAAAGAAAAGGTTAGTGCCATTGTAGAGGCTTTATTAAAAGGTGAAGATATTAGTAAGCTATTGTAAAAGATATAATATATGGTAAAATATTAATTGAAATATACTTACTTGGGGGGATAAAATAATGGGGAGAAAAGAAAAAATAAAGAAGCCATTTTATAAAAAAGCATGGTTTTGGATTATTGCAGTTATTATTATAGCAGGTTTTGCAGGTTCAGGAGCTGATGAAAATCCAGAAACTTCAAATCAAGCTAGTAACACAGAAAGTATTGAAGAAAGCAAAAATGTAGAAGATAGTAAAAAAGAGAAAAACAAAGTAAATTATGATAATTTCATGAAAATCGAAATGGGTCAGTCACATGAAGATGTAATTGCTTTAATAGGAGAAGGTGAGGAGCAAACATCATCAGAAGTTAGTGGAATAAAAACTGCTATTTATACATGGAATGGGGATGGAATATCAAACATGAATGTAACTATTCAAAATGGTGTTGTTGCAGGAAAAGCTCAAGTCGGATTAAAAAAGGCTGACTCTGATATAACTTTAGAAAAATATGAAAAGGTAAAAGAGGGTATGAGCTATGAGGAAGTAAAAAATATTCTAGGTGAAGGAGAAATATCTTCTGAGACTAAAATGGCGAATATAAAATCTGTAATTTATTCGTATATAAATAAAGGTGGCTCAAATGCAAACTTTACATTTACTAATGATAAATTACAAATGAAGGCTCAATTTAACTTAAAATAAGTAAATATAATAAATTCAAATATAGATATAAAGCATTCAGTTAATAGGAATGCTTTTTTTATGCAAAAAAATAGGGGATTAATATTAAATCTTCATAGTATAATCCCTAAGAAAGCTCAGCCATTATGCTATGAAGATTTATTTAGAAGGTTAATAGAAGAACTATCTATGGTAAAAGGAGAGGAGATTAGCAGAAGTACTTAAGTGCCATCGATAGATGCAATTAATAGCATTATCGATTCTATCTGGGCTAGTATTAATGCAGCACAATCAGTAACTAAATCTATAGTTATTCCTAGTAGCAAAACAGTTAATAGTACAGTAAATAATTCTAGTACTCGTAACTTTAATGTTAAATAAGTACTACCAATAACAGGAGATATAATAGCTGATAGCAAAGTTGATTTAGATAGAAAGAGAGTTTATTTAAGTAAAATACTTAATACTAAGTTAGATGCCGAATTAAGATATATAAATAGAGTGGAATTAAAAGGAGAAAAAATATTAGAAAATTCATAAAATTTAGAAAAATATGTAACAATTTGTAAAAATAAGTCATATTTAATAACACTAGGAGGTGGTATTAATGGAAATAAAACAAAATTTAGTTAATCCTAACAAATATAGTATAAAGTGCCCATACACAATGAAGCCAGAATATGTAACTTTTCATAACACAGACAACGATGCTCCTGCAAAAAATGAAGTGAGCTATATGATAAATAATAATAATCAAGTATCTTTTCATGTTGCTGTAGATGATTTAGAGGCTATACAAGGCATTCCATTTGATAGAAATACTTGGAATGCAGGAGATGGTAATGGTATAGGCAATAGAAAAAGTATAAGTGTAGAAATTTGCTACAATAAATTAGGTGCTAATAATATTAAGTTTAAGAAAGCAGAAGAGAATGCAGTAAAAATATGCGCTCAACTATTAAAACAGTTTAATCTAGGTATAGATAAATTAAAGCCTCATAAATATTGGAGTGGTAAAAATTGTCCAAGCACAACCAATCATCAAGAATTTATAAATAGAGTAGATAAGGAGTTAAAATCAATGACGCAAACTAAAAAATATAAGAATTGTATTTTATATGGAAATGATATAGATAAAGTTGCAGCAGAAATATTAAGTTGGAGTAAAGAAGATTGCATAGTTAAAAATGTAAAGGATCATATTCCTTGGGAAGGATATAACCTATTTGTTGTAGGTGGTCCAGCAAAAATAGAACTTGAAAAAATGAAAACAGAGGAAAAGTATACAACTATAGCTGGAAATGATAGATATGATACAGTTAGAAAATGCTTAGAATTTATAGAAAAATAAATATGTTATAATAATTATATTAAGAGATTAATTATCAACCCTACCTAACAAGGATATGTTAGGAGTTTTCGGTCTAAACCGTATAGAAGGTAGCCACCCAACGGCTACCTTTTTATATTTAATCCTAGGTCAAATTTTAATGAAAATATTATTAGAGTTTTTAAAAATATAAATTCAGCGTTTTAAACTTTACAAACCTACATCAGAATTAAACCATTATAAAGATAATAATTAGTAAAAATTTTATTTTCTAACCGATTTTTATGATCTTTTAGGTACTATTTAAATCATTTTTTTACTATATAATTAATATTATTCAAATCCTTGAAACTGTACAGAGTGACTTCAATATGATACAATTTACCATATTGAAGGAGAGAGAAATATATTTACGATAACTCTAGTTGTTATAAAGATTCAACTCGAAAACATATGCGTGATGTTTTAGAAGATATAAATGCTTTATCTTATGATAATATAGGAACTTCACAATTCATTGTTCGATTACCTAATATTCTTAGCGTTGATGAACATATTAGGGCTTTAGAGAGTTGTTCAGCTAATAATAGTATAGGAATTATAGTGTGTACAAATAAGCGTGTATTAGTAGTAGGTATGCGTTCATTAATAGACATTCCTTTATATAAAATAAATAGTATTTCATATTCTAGAGATGGGCTTTATGGCACAATATCAATTACAGATGGAGCTACTACAAGAACTATAGAACGAGTATCTAGTCCATCTTTAAGTTTCTTTACTAATCGAGTAAATAAAGAAATTGCAAATTATAATAAGCCAAATACAAGTACTATAAGCCCTATAAGACAAGTAATAAATACTAGCTCATGTGCAGATGAATTAATTAAATTTAAACAATTATTAGATGCTGGTGCATTAACGCAAGAAGAATTTGATATAAAGAAAAAAGAACTTTTAAAATTATAATATATAGTAATTTAATCTTAATACTAATTTAAATTTTATTTATATCCTATTAATAAAAGGTGTCCTCAAGGGACACCTTTTATATTTCTACTTGATTTATATCTAATTATATTTGTTCATTTAAAAATCTTAACTAATTCTTTAAACTATTAACTTCCTTAAATGTTAATTCATCCATAACAGTATTATTAGACATAAAACCAGTAATCTTACTCATTTTTTGTCTAACATTAGAGAAGGTAGATACCAAACGTCTACCCTTTTTTATAAACTAAAATATAATGTTAATAAAATTACAAATAATGCTATCTCTATGATTAGAATTAATTTACTGAAATTCTTCAATATTATATTCAACAATTCCATATTTACACCTCTTATTTTTAAGGATGTCCATTCTTATGAATATCAAACTTAAATGAAGCAACTATAGCTGGAAATAATTAACTTGATACAATTCAAATAGTTGTATAATCTTTACTATTTAAAAGTTAAAACAATTTTGTATTTAGTTAGATTTTATCAATATACTACCATTAGCACATAAAAAATAACCATTAGAGCACAATATATAGTTTATTTAAATTATTAATGTTAACATGTTGAATAACATAGGATGGCCATACTTTTTTATTTCAGGATGATTTTTATGAAAATGCATTTTAATATTGCAGATAGTATTGATTATATTTTTAGAAAGAAGAAATCTGCTGTACTTGATGACGATATGGATCAGTTAATTTTAAAAAATAAAGATGCTTTTGGAAGTTCAGTTGACGTTTTTATAGATTTAGATCCTTACGGAGATAAAATATTACATATGATGAAATTGAATTATTATTTTAGTAATATTTTATAAGGAGGTTAGATTTTATTGAAAGTTTATCTATATGCAATATTAATATTGCTACTTATGATACTAGTAGTAGGTTGGTTTTTTGTAGATAAGTTTAAAGACTTATATGATGAAGCTAATCAGCCTAATAATCCAGAAGAAGCTATTGCTTACATTGAAAATAGGGAAAAAGAAGGACCTAGAGTAATTCCTGTTTAGAAAAAAGATGGGAAAACTATAATAGGACAATATACATTACAATAAATTAATTAGATAGTAGTATATAGATTTAAAAGTATTTAAAGGTAGCTTTTTATTAGACACCTTATTTTTGTATAGAAAAATAAAAAAACAGATAATTAATTACAAAATTAAACATATGTAATATTATATACTGTATCTTGATATTTAAAATATTAGTAGGGAATAAATGAAAATATCCAAGAAATTATTATCATGGGGGTGAACATTATCATTAGTATTAGGTTATGCACCGAGCATTGATACGGCATATCAAATGTATCTGAAATAAAATGTGGTAAATATATACGAAACAGCTACAAAGATAGCAGATAATCAGGATTATACAATTGCTATATTAGTGAATTCAGATAAAAGTCTAGCAGAGGGGCTAAGCACTAGTGGATTATATGGAGCAGTAAATGCACCAATACTTTTAGATAAGAAAGATACAGTACCAAATGAAACACTATCTAAACTTAAAAATGTAGAGAATGTATACATAATAGGTATACCAAATGCAATTAGTTTGAAAGTAGAAAGTCAATTAAAGTATAAAAGAAATAGAAAGAATACAAGGAAATAACAGAATAGAAACTAGTTAATATAAATGTATGCAAAGGAACTATTAAAAGTTGTATCTCCTAATAGAAAATTTAAGTTTTATATGATAAAATTTAAAACTTGTAATTAATTTTAATGTATTATATAATAATAAAAATGCCTAGAGAGTTCCAAGCATAATTAAAAGTCGTTACGGATAATACCGTTGATAACTTCGTGTTTTTCTGTGGATTATTTTTTTAACTGACTATAAACTGACAAATTGAAATCAAATATTATCTAAAGTATTGAAAATACAGTACTTTAGAATAATTCGTATAACCCTAATAATATGGTTTAGGGGTCTCTACCAAGAACCGATAATTCTTGATTACGAAGATGTATTGTATGTAAATTGCACAATACTTCTTTGTAGTCGGGAATTTTTTTATACAAAAAATCATAATAAAGTAAAAATCAACTAATAATATTTAAATAAAAGGGGGACAAACTTATGATAAAAAAATTACCAAAAATAGATCTACATTGTCATTTAGATGGAAGTGTTAGAGCTGATACAATAATAGATATAGCAAAAAAAGAAAATATAAAAATACCTTCATTTGATAGCGGTATAATTAAAGAAATAATACAAGTACCAAAGGAATGTACTTCACTTAATGAATACCTAAAAAGGTTTGAACTTCCTAATGATGTTATGCAATCAAGTTATGCACTAGAAAGAATTGCATTTGAATTGCTAGAAGATGCAGCAAAAGAAAACATTAAGTATATAGAGGTTAGATTTGCACCTCAACTTCATAGGAAAAATGGACTTAGTATAGATGACATAATACAAAGTGTATTATATGGAATTAAAAAGGCGGAAGATATCTATGATATAAAAGGCAATTTGATTCTAGGATGCATGAGAATAATGAGTGAAGAAGATGGAATAGAAGTTGTAAATGCAGGACTTAAGTTTTTAAATAAAGGTGTTGTAGCTATAGATTTATGCGGACCTGAAAAAGAGGGATTTGCAAATGAATTTAAAAAAGTTACAGATTTAGCAAGGGAATATGGATTTAATATTACAGTACATGCTGGAGAGGCTGCTAGTGCAAAAAATGTAATTGATGCAATTAATATATTAGGGGCAACAAGAATTGGACATGGAGTAAGAATAAAAGATATGAGAGAAGCTTATGACTTAGTCAAAGAAAAAGGAATTATACTTGAGATGTGTCCTACAAGTAATATCCAAACAAAAGCAATTGAGAGCATAGAAGAATATCCATTTTATAATTTTTTCAAAGATGATATAAAAACAACTATAAATACGGACAATAGAACTGTATCAAATATAGATTTAAGTAATGAGATAGATTTAATGTTTAATAACTTAGAAGTTAAAGATAGATATAAGGATATTTATTTATATACTGTAGAAGCAACATTTGCAGATGAAAAAACTAAACAATGGCTAAAGGCATTAATATAAAAATACTGTAGTAACTAATAGTTACTACAGTATTTTTATATTACTTTAATTTTTCAGGTTTTTTGTAATCAATACCTTTAGTATCTACTTTTATAGATTCTATTATAATATCTTTTTCAGGTTTATCATTATTGCCAACTTCAACATTTTCAAGTTTTTTTACAATATCCATACCATTTATAACCTTACCAAAACCAGCATAACTACCATCTAAGTTAGGTGCATCTTTAGTAACTATAAAAAACTGGCTTCCAGCACTATCATTATTTTGACTTCTAGCCATAGATAAAACACCTTCAGTATGTTTTAAATCATTTTTAAAATTATTATTTGTAAATTCTCCCTTTATACTATATCCAGGGCCGCCCATTCCTGTCCCTTCAGGGCATCCACCTTGAAGTACAAAATCTTTAACTATTCTATGTAATGTAAGTCCATTATAAAATCCACTATTAGCTAAATAAATAAAGTTATTTACTGTATTAGGAGTAATATGAGGATAAAGTTCTGCTTCAATAGTTCCGTAATCTTTTATAGTAATTGTTGCGATAGGAAGTTCTTTTGGAGGTGTTCTAACTTCATCTACCATAGGAACTTTTTTAGAACACCCGACTAATGCTACCGATGTGGTAAGTAAAGCACATAAAAATATTTTCTTTATTTTTTTTACCATTTTGTTATACCATCCTTTTGTTAATTTATGGACTCATTATATCATAAATATTTAAATTTAAAAATCTATAAAGATAATTATCAAAGAATGACTATTATGCCAATTACACATAATAGATTTAATGATATTATTTATGGAGGTATAATTATGAAAAAGAAATTTATACTTATATTAATATGTACAATATTTATTTCTAATTTTAATCTATGCATAACAAATGCAAAAGAGCCTATAATGGAGTATCAATATACGGCTGAGAGGAAGAAAGTTGAAAATGCACAATTTATATGGAAATCATGTATTGAAGAATTAAGAAAAAAAGATATTCTTAGCAATAAAGACGTATCAAATATAGGAAATTATTTAAGACAACAAATGATAAGTGATGAAATAGAAGCTCCATCAGAAAAATGCGAAAAACAAAAAAGAGCTCTTAAACTAGCGACACTAGATAATATGGTAAGAGATAAAATAATAACTGTAAAACAAGGTGAGGAACTTAGAATAAAACTTTCTAGATATAATTTATTTAATAAATAAAAAATGTAAAACTACAATGTATAGAATTATAAATTATATTGATATACAATATATTATATAAAATAGTTTTTATATTTTATAATAGGAAATTTTAAATGGGGGGATTTAACATGAAAAGATATAAAAGTATTATATTTGATATAGACGGAACAATATTAAATACAGAAAAAATGAATTTGATTCCACTTAAGAGATTAATAAAAGAAGAGAAAAATATAGATATGAATTATGAAGACTTACTGTTTGCTTTAGCACTACCGGGGAAAAAAACATTAGAGACATTGGGTTTTGAAGATATAGAATCTTCATATGATAAATGGGTAAAGTATGTAAATGAATATGAAGAAGGAGCAACATTATTTACTAATATAGATTGCGTAATAAAAGATATTTATTCAAATAATATACTTTGTGGGATTGTTAGCTCTAAAAATAGAGCTCAATATGATATAGACTTTATGCCAACAGGACTACATGAATATATGAGTATAGTAATATTAGAAGATGATACAATAAATCATAAACCACATCCAGAACCTCTTGAAAAAGTAATACAAAAACTAAAAATTAATCCAGAGGAAGCTATATATATAGGAGATTCATTATCTGATTACAATTGTGCAAAGTCATGCAACATGGATTTTGGCCTTGCACTTTGGGGAGCTAAAAATCATATGGATATAAATGCAGATATAAATTTAGAAACTCCTAGTGATTTATTAAAATTAATAATAGATTAATACACACTTCTTTAGGGAATAAATAAAATATAAAATTCTTGAAGGAGTTGATATTATGAATAAACTTGCTACATTTTCAGGTGGATGTTTTTGGTGTATGGTAAAGCCATTTGACAAATATGATGGAGTATTAAAAGTTGTATCTGGATATACTGGAGGACATACAAAAAAACCAACATATGAACAGGTTTGCACAGATACTACAGGTCATATAGAAGCTATTCAAATTACATATGATGAATCTTTAATAAGCTATAATGAACTTTTAAATATATTTTGGAAACAAATAGATCCAACAGATGAGCATGGGCAATTTAATGATAGAGGACATAAGTATAAAACAGTAATATTCTATCATGATGATACTCAAAAAGAACTTGCCATTAAATCTAAAGAAAGCTTAGAAAAAAGCAATAAATTTAATAAAAAAATTGCAACACAAATAGTTCCAGCCAGTGCATTTTATGAGGCTGAGGATTATCATCAAAATTATTATAAAAAAAATCCACTTCATTATGATATGTACTATAAAGGTTCTGGAAGATATGACTTTATAAAGAACAATTGGTCTGAGAGTAAATATAATAAGAATGATCTAAAAAAAATTTTAACTCCTATCCAATTTGAAGTAACACAAAATGATAAAACAGAACCGCCATTTAAAAATGAGTACTATGATAATAAGGAAAAAGGAATATATGTAGATATTATAAGCGGAGAAGTGCTATTTTCATCTAAAGATAAATTCGATTCTGGTTGTGGATGGCCAAGTTTTTCAAAACCTGTTGATGATAAATCTATAGATGAAAAATTTGATTTTTCTCACGGAATGTATAGGGTAGAGGTAAGAAGTAATAAATCAGATTCTCATTTAGGTCATGTATTTGATGATGGACCAAAAGAATTAGGTGGTCTTAGATACTGTATAAACTCTGCATCACTTAAATTCATTCCTCTAGATAAAATGGATGAAGAAGGATATGGATATTATTTAGATAAAATATAAAAAGCAAAAATAACTATTTATATTTGTTGACACTAGTAAAGTATACTACTACAATTGAAATATAAAATAAAATACTTGCCAAGTGACGTTAACGAGAGATACTTTTTAATTAAAGAGCCGAAGAAGCAATTTGGAAAACTTCCAATTTTTCAAAGAAACTTTCAGGCAAATATATCGTTAACCGATGGATCTCTGGAAAGACCTTATATTAAATATAAGGCACCGAAGAAGCAATAATACCGAGTATTAAAACTTTCAGGTACAAGAAACAGAGGATATAGGAATATTACTTAATATACCTATATCCTTTTTTTATGTTGAAGTAATTTATATTTTAAAGGGAGATTTAAAGTATGGAAAATTTAAAGAAAACGCATTTAGCAGGTCAGCATGAATCTTTAGGGGCAAAGATGGTAGATTTTGCAGGATGGTTTATGCCAATAGAATATGAAGGATTAAAAAAAGAACATGAAGCTGTAAGAAACCATTCAGGTATATTTGATGTGTCACACATGGGAGAAGTTGAAATTAAAGGAAAGGATGCAAAAGAATATATTCAAAATTTAGTAACAAATGATGTTTGTAAATTAGAAAATAATCAAGCCATGTATACCTTTATGTGTTATCCTCATGGAGGAGTAGTTGACGATTTATTAGTTTATAAATTTAATGAAAATTACTATTATTTAGTTATAAATGCAAGTAATATAGAAAAAGATTTTAATTGGATGAACGATAACAAAAAATGTTACAATGTAGACATTATAAACATATCTAATAAAGTTTCAGAAATTGCAATTCAAGGACCTTTATCTCAAGAAATACTTCAAGAAATATGTAATGAAAATTTAGACGAAATTAAACCATTTTACTTTAGAAATAATATAAATGTTAATGGAGTTAATGCTTTAATATCAAGAACTGGATACACAGGGGAAGATGGGTTTGAAATATATTGTAAAAATGAAGATGTAGAAAGCGTTTGGGTAAAACTATTAGAAGTAGGTGAAAAAAATAACATAAAACCTTGTGGACTTGGATGTAGAGATACCCTAAGATTTGAAGCATGTCTACCTCTTTACGGAAATGAATTAAGTAATAAAATTACACCACTTGAAGCAGGTTTTTCATTTTTCGTTAAATTAAATAAAGACGATTTTATAGGAAAAGAAGAATTATTAAGACAAAAAGAAAATGGATTAGACAGAAAACTTGTAGGTTTTGAAATAATAGGAAAAAATATAGCAAGACATGGATATGAAGTTAGTATTGAAGATAGAGTAATAGGCTACGTTACAACTGGATATAAATCACCAACTTTAAATAAATGTATAGGATTAGCTCTTATAGATTTTAATTATGCTGAAATAGGAAAAGAAATAGATATAATAATTAGAAATAAGAAAGCAAAAGCAAAAGTCATAAATAAGAAATTTTATATTAAACCAACATTAACTCATGTATAAAGGGAAGTATTAAGATTGTTTAGATTGATATTAAATTTATTATGGGGGCTAAATTATGTTTAAATATATACCACTTACAGAAGATGATAAATTAAAAATGCTAAATGAAATAGGAGTAAAATCTATAGACAACTTGTTTGATGATATACCTTATGATTTAAAGTTAAATAGAAAATTATACTTAGAAAGTTCAAAGAGCGAGATGGAAATATGCCAAAAATTAAAAGATTTGTCTAAAGAAAATATAACAACAGAAGAAATGACTTGCTTTTTAGGAGCGGGTGCATATGATCATTATATACCATCATTAATAAAACATGTAACATCAAGATCAGAGTTTTATACAGCTTATACTCCATATCAAGGGGAAATAAGTCAAGGTACATTACAGGTTATATTTGAATTTCAATCTATGATATCTGAACTTACAGGGATGGATATATCTAATGCATCTATGTATGATGGTGCAACTGCAAGTGTTGAAGGTTGTTTAATGGCTATAAATAGCTCTAAAAATAAGAAAAAAATATTAGTATCTAAAGCTATAAATCCAGAAATTATGGAAGTTATAAAAACATATATGAGATTTAATGAAATTGAAGTAATTGAAATAGATTATGATAAAGTAAGTGGAAGAACAGATGCAGATAGCTTAAAAGCCTATATAGATAAAGAAAGTGCATGTGTGTTAATTCAAAATCCTAACTTCTTTGGAGTAATAGAAGAAATGGAAGATATAGAAACTATAACACATGAAAATAAAGCAATGCTTGTTATGAATGTAAATCCAATATCTTTAGGTATCTTAAAACCTCCTGGCGAGATTGGTGCAGATATAGCTGTTGGGGAAGCTCAACCATTAGGCAATCCTCTAAATTTTGGAGGTCCATATTTAGGTTTTATAAGTACTAAATCTAAAAATGTAAGAAAATTACCAGGAAGAATAGTTGGAGAAACTGTTGATTTAGAAGGTAAAAGAGCATACGTATTAACTCTTCAAGCTAGAGAACAACATATAAGAAGAGGAAAAGCTACATCTAATATTTGTTCAAATCAAGCATTAAATGCACTTGCTGCAACTGTGTATATGGCAACTATGGGATATAAGGGGTTAAAAGAAGTAGCAAATCAATGTATTCAAAAGTCTAACTATACTTACAATGAATTAATAAAAACTGGCAAGTATAAAAAGGTATTTACAGGAGAATTTTTTAATGAGTTTGTGCTTAAATCAAAATATAATACAGACTTAATCAATGATAGTCTTATAAAAGAAAACATAATTGGAGGATACAACTTAGAAAATAAATATAATGAACTTAAAAATTGCTCTTTATACTGTGTTACAGAAAAAAGAAGTAAAGATGAAATTGATAATTTAGTTAATACTATATCTAACATGAGCTTTGATAATAGTGAAGAAAAATTTAAAACTATGGGGGATATATAAGTGAAAGATTATAATAAATTATTAATAGAAATCTCAAAAGAAGGAAGGTGTGCCTACTCACTTCCTCCATTAGATGTTAATGGAAATGATAGTCTAATTTCAGATAAATTAAAAAGAAAAACTACACCTAAACTTCCAGAAGTTAGTGAAGTAGATGTAGTTAGACATTTTACACTTTTATCAAATAAAAACTTTGGAGTTGATACTGGATTTTATCCATTAGGTTCTTGTACTATGAAATATAATCCTAAAATAAATGAAGATGTAGCATCTCTAGACGGATTTACAAATATACATCCATACCAAAATGAAAGAACAACACAAGGGTCACTTAAAATAATGTATGACTTTTCAAATATGATAAAAGAAATAACTGGAATGGATGCTATAACATTACAACCTGCAGCAGGATCACACGGAGAATTAACAGGGCTTATGCTTATAAAGTCATATCACGAAAATAGAGGAGATTTTAAAAGAAATAAAATAATAGTACCTGATTCAGCACATGGAACAAATCCAGCGAGTGCAAGTCTATGTGGATGTAAAATAGTTCAAATAAAATCTGATGAAAATGGATGTGTGGATATAAAAACTTTAAAAAAAGTATTAGATGATGAAATATGTGCACTTATGCTTACAAACCCAAGTACATTAGGTATATTTGAAAAAAATATATCTGAAATTGCAGATTTAGTACATGAAGCGGGAGGCCTGCTATATTATGATGGTGCAAATATGAATGCTATTATGGGAATCACTAGACCTTCAGACATGGGGTTTGATGTTGTTCATTTAAATCTTCATAAAACATTTTCGACACCTCATGGAGGCGGAGGGCCTGGAAGCGGGCCAGTAGGAGTAAAAAAGGATCTTATACCATTTTTACCAGTGCCAATAATCGAAAAAAATGATAATGGATATACACTAAACTATAATAAAGAAAAATCTATAGGTAAGATAAAGAACTACTATGGAAATTTTGGTGTTATATTAAAAGCTTATTCTTATATATTAAGTATGGGGGCAGAAGGATTAAAATTAGCAAGTGAAGTAGCTGTTTTAAATGCAAACTATTTAAAAGAAAAATTAAAGAAGTATTACACTTTACCTTTTGATACTGTATGCAAGCATGAATTTGTATTAAGTGGAAAAAATCTGGGAGAAGTAACTACTATGGATGTTGCAAAAAGACTATTAGATTATGGATACCATCCACCTACAGTTTATTTCCCAATTATAGTAGATAGTGCAATAATGATAGAGCCAACTGAGACAGAAAGTCTAGAAACTTTAGATAAATTTGTAGATTCAATGATTGAAATTTCAAAAGAAATTAAAGAACAACCAGAAATTTTAAAGGCTGCTCCTCACGATACAATAGTTAGAAGAATAGATGAGACTAGAGCGGCTAAAAAGCAAGTATTAAAATGGTAAAATTATAGTTTTAAAAATAGCTTACATATAATAATTTGTAGGCTATTTTTTATTGGTTATAAAAGTTAATTAATTATTATATAATGTGTATACTGTTTTTTTATATATATTGTGATATATTTCATAGTATAAGAAAAATATAAACTATATAAAAATATATTTAGTAGTATGAGATTTTAGGGGGACGAAATGAGAGAATTATTAGAAGTAAATCCTATAATAGGAGCTATAAAAAATGATACTGAGATGGAGCAAGTTATAGAATCAGATTGTGACATTGTATTTTTGCTAAATGGAGATATACTTACACTTAGAAAAAAGGTTAAATATTTACAAAAACATGGTAAAAAGGTTTTTGTTCATATAGATATGATAACAGGAGTATCATCTAGCCCGGTAATAGTAGATTATGTAAAAAATGAATTAAATTTAGATGGTATAATAACAACAAAAACAAATATCGTTAAAAGAGCTATAGAATTAAATTTAAACGTGGTTCAAAGATTTTTCTTTATAGATTCTATATCTTTAGAAAATGCAATTGAAAGCTTAAAAAAAGTAAAGCCACAAGCTATAGAAATTATGCCTGGGATATTGCCAAAGGTCATAAAAAAAATGAGTAAAGAATATCCAAATATACCTATAATATGTGGGGGACTTATAGATGAAAAAGAAGAGATAATTAAAGTATTATCTTGTGGAGCGATGGCAGTATCAACAAGCAAAATAGAAATTTGGTAATTTTAATTACCCATAGTTTTAGATTTAAAACAAAAAAATGTGTTTGATATTTATCTAACGATGTTTTTAATTGACTGGAAAATGTTTTCATGATAATATTTAATTAACTTAACACTGGGCGAGAGAAGAGAGAGCCGTACTATTGAAAATATAGGCTCTCTCTGTTTTTTGTCCACTTCATTTTAATGATATTAAAAATTAAGGGGGAAGTTAAAATGAAAAAGACATTGACAGGAGAATGCATTTCAGAGTTTATTGGTTCATGGGTACTAATTTTTATAGGATGCGGAAGTGTTGCATCACTTGTACTAAGCGGAGCAAGTATTTCTCAATGGGAAATAAGTATTATTTGGGGTTTAGCAGTTACTATGGCAATCTATGTTACAGGAGCAGTATCAGGAACTCATATAAACCCAGCAGTTACAATTGCTTTAATGGTTTACAGAGATTTTCCAAAGAAAAAGGTTATACCTTATATAATATCTCAAATAACGGGATGTTTTTTAGGAGCAGCTACAGTATATTTATTATTTAAAAATTTATTTTTATCTTTTGAAGCATCAAATAATATAGTTAGATCAAGTATAGATGGTTTAGCTACAGCAGGAATCTTTTCTACATATCCTCATTCAGAAATAAGCATATTCACGGCTTTACTTACAGAAATTATAATAACTATGTTTTTAGTAATGGTAATATTAGCAGTAGGAGAGGCTAGAAATAGTAATAAGCCACTATCTAATTTAGCTCCAGTAATGATAGGATTAACTATTGCTATAATA
Organism: Clostridium sp. CCUG 7971; assembly: GCF_017590215.1. GTDB lineage: Bacteria > Bacillota > Clostridia > Peptostreptococcales > Peptostreptococcaceae > Faecalimicrobium. Next base: position 5,390 of record NZ_JAFFPK010000006.1, on the reverse strand, counting down.
GGTGCAAGTTTTGGAGTTTTAACAGGATTTGCTATGAATCCAGCTAGAGACTTTGGTCCCAAGCTATTTGCAATAATAGCAGGATGGGGAACTAATGCATTGGGTCAAAATATGTACTTCTGGGTTCCTATAGTAGGACCTATAATAGGTGGATTATTTGCAGGTTTTGTATTTGATAAAGGTATAAAAAGGTACATGGAAGCAGAAGAAATAACACAAAAAGCAAAATAAATTAGTAAAATTTATTAATATATATTAAAATTATAATAATAAATTGGAAAATATAATTAAATTTAAACATAGTTAAACTTTAAATAACAAAATTGGAGGAATAAAAATGGAAAAGAAATATATAATGTCTCTAGATCAAGGTACGACTAGTTCAAGAGCTATTTTATTTGATAAAGAAGGAAATATAGTATCATCATCTCAAAAGGAGTTTACTCAATACTATCCAAAGCCAGGTTGGGTAGAGCATAATGCAATGGAAATATGGGGAAGTCAAAGTGGCGTAATGAGAGAAGTTATAGAAACTAATTCTATAAGACCGGAGGAAGTAGCTGCTATTGGTATAACAAATCAAAGAGAAACTACTGTAGTTTGGGATAAACACACAGGTAAACCAGTGTATAATGCAATAGTATGGCAATGCAGAAGAACTTCAGCAATATGCGATAAATTAAAAAAAGATGGCTATGATAGTAAAATAAAAGAAAAAACAGGTCTTTTAATAGATGCATATTTTTCAGGAACAAAAATAAAATGGATATTAGATAATGTAGAAGGTGCTAGAGAAAAAGCAGAGAATGGTGATTTACTATTTGGTACTATAGATACTTGGCTAATATGGAATTTAACTCGTGGAAAGGTACATGTAACGGACTATTCAAATGCTGCTAGAACTATGCTTTATAATATAAAAGAATTAAAATGGGATGATGAGATACTTGAATTATTAGGTATACCAAAATCAATGCTTCCAGAAGTTAAACCTTCAAGTTGTGTATATGGATATACTGATGAAGCAATGCTTGCAGGAGCTCAAATTCCTATATCGGGATGTGCAGGAGATCAACAATCAGCATTATTTGGGCAAACATGTTTTGAAGAAGGTAGCGCTAAAAATACTTATGGAACAGGATGTTTCATGTTAATGAATACCGGTGAAAAAATGGTTGAATCTAAAAATGGACTATTAACTACTATAGCGTGGGGAGTAGATGGAAAAGTTGAATACGCTTTAGAAGGAAGTATCTTTATAGGAGGAGCAGCTATACAATGGTTAAGAGATGAGCTTAAAATACTATATAATGCAAAACAAAGTGAATTTTATGCTAAATCTGTAGAAGATACTAATGGTGTATATGTTGTTCCAGCATTTGCAGGTCTTGGAGCTCCTTATTGGGATATGTACGCTAGAGGTTCTGTAATGGGTCTTACTCGTGGAGCTAATAGAGAACATTTAGTAAGAGCTACTTTAGAATCAATAGCATATCAAGTAAAAGATATATTAGAAGCAATGCAAGAAGATTCAGGTATAAAACTAAAAGGTCTTAAAGTTGATGGTGGAGCAAGTGCTAATGACTTCCTAATGCAGTTCCAATCAGACATATTAGATGTAAATATAAATAGACCTAAAATTGTTGAAACAACTGCTTTAGGAGCTGCATATTTAGCAGGACTTGCAGTAGGTTTTTATGAAAACAAAGATGATATAAAAAATTCATGGATTATAGACCAAGAATTCGCTCCTAATATGAGTGAGAATAAAAGAAAAGTCTTATATAAAGGATGGAAAAGAGCAGTACAAAGATCTTTAGAGTGGGCAAAAGAAGATGAAGAATTTGAAAAAGAGTTAGCAGAAATAAAAGGATAAATTATTAAAATTAAATATTTAGATAAGAGAGCCTTCTATACAGTGTATCGGAAGGCTATTTTTTATGAGTAAATTTAAGGCAAAGAACATTTTTAGACAAAAAACAATATAATAATACAAAGTAGTGATTTATCTGCTTAACTATATAGAAAGGAGTAAGATATAATGTCAGAATTAAATACAATAAAGGGTATAGATATAAGTAACTGGTCAGGAAATATAGATTTTTCTCAGGTAGCTAGTAGCGGAGTTGAGATAGTATATATCCAAGCCACTGAAGGAACTTATTATATAGATCCATACCTTCATGAATTTTATAATGGAGCTAAGGAAAATGGTCTTAAGGTAGGATTTTATCATTTTTTTAATCCAGGATTTTCACCAACTCCAAATGAACAAGCACAATACTTTGTAAATGCATTAAGTGGATTAACTCCCGATGCTAGATTAGTTTTAGATTTAGAAGAAACCGGTGGATTAAGCAACTATGAATTATCAAACCAAGCAATAGAGTTTTTAGAAGAAGTAAAGAATATAAGCGGTTTAGATGTAGCTATATACACGTATACAAATTTTGCACAAACAAAGCTAAATCCAGAATCTGGCCTTGGAAATTATCCACTATGGGTTGCAGAGTACGGAGTAGACTACCCTTCTAGCAATCCAATATGGAGAAATAACTACGCAGGATGGCAGTATTCAGATACAGGAAATGTACCTGGTATAAGTGCAAATACAGACTTGGATAATTTTAAAAATGAAATACTATTAGATAGTAGCTCAAACTTACCAGGAGATATAAAACCTAGTTCTAATAATAGTCATGTTATATACTATGTAGTTCAGCCAGGAAATACATTAAGTGGTATAGCTCAAAAATTTAATACAACATATGATAAAATAGCATTAATAAATAATATTTCAAATCCTAATTTAATATACCCAGGTCAAACCTTAAAAATATATAGTTCTATACCTACAACCATAAAAAAAGAGGTATTTAATCAAACTTATATAGTTCAGATAGGAAATACATTGACTTCAATAGCTAAAAAATTTGAGACTACCGTTAATGAATTAGTAAATTTAAATGATATACCAAATCCAAACCTAATCTATCCAGGACAAGTTTTAAAAATACCTACAAAATCAGGGAAAAAATATTCAGCATCATCTTCAAAACAATATCTTAAAACTTATATAGTTCAATCTGGCGATAACTTAACTTTTATAGCTAGAATGTTTAATACAACAGTTGATGAACTAGTTAAACTAAATGGGATATCAAATCCAAACCTAATCTATCCAGGACAAGCTTTAAAAATACTATGTTCAGGACAATCACCAAAGGATAATAATTTTAGAGGCATATATGTGGTAAAATCAGGAGATACTCTAAGCGGCATAGCTAAAAAATTTAATATGACAGTTAATGGATTAGTTATATTAAATGATATACCAAATCCAAACTTAATTTATCCTGGACAAGTTTTAAAAATATAATAATCAATAAAAATGCAAGAATATTAGAAATAATAGATAAAAATGGAATTGAAAATATTATAAACACAGATGGAGAATCATTTACAAAACCTTGGTTTGGACAATTAATGACAGATCCACAAGTAATGGCATATTTAGTTCAATTAGATACCTGGTTAAATGAATATAATGTAAAACTTGAAATAGACTAAATATAAAAGGAATTGATAACTTTATCAATTCCTTTTATATTTAACATATACTATTATTAGATAAGTAATTATTTAGGGGGAATATATTATGGAAACAAAAGTATTAAATTATTTTGTTTCAAGTGAACTAGATGAAAAGGACTTAAAGGGTATAGAAATAAATCCATTAGAATTAAAGGCACTAACATTAAAAGATGTAAAAGATTTAAATGATAAAAATAGTTCAAAAGAAATGAATATAAGTTCAAAAGAGTTTGAAGGATTATTAAAATCTGCTAGGAAAAAAATAACTGAGGCTTTAATAAATGGAACTTCCATTATTGTAAAAGATGAAAAGGAAATAAGGCCTGAGGATATAATTACAACGCTTTGTACTTTTAGATGTGCTACATGCGGTAGTATTTATACTATAAATTACGAAAAAGAAGATATAATATGTCCAATATGTTTTTCAACTAAAGTAATGACTAGTGAAGAAGCTGGATTTATAAAAAACCAATATAAATTTATAAATAAAAATAGGAAGTAGCTACTTCCTATTTTTATTTATAAGCAATATTAAATATATTTTTTACATCATTAGAATCTAATAATTTGATACATCCTATATTTCCAAAACGTGTAGCTTGAATAGACATTTTATCAAATAATGAATCATCATTTATGCCAAGTTCTTTCATAGTTGTAGGCATATTTAATTTTCTAAAGAATTCCTTTATTTCATAAATACCTTGTTTTGCAGTTGATTCTAGATTATTTTCATCATACTTAACTTTAAATACTTCACTAGCAAAAGTAGCAAAACGTTTTAAATCATATTTATAAATGTACTCCATCCAAGCCGGTATTATAACTGATAAAGTTGCTCCATGAATTGCATTGTAATGAGCACTTAATTCAGTAGCTATCATATGGGAAGCCCAGCAGCTATTTCTACCAGTATCTAATAAACCATTGTGAGCTAATGTTGATGCCCACATTATTTCAGATCTAGCATTATAGTTAGTTGAATCATTTACTAAAATTAATCCATTATTAATAACAGTTTTCATAAGAGCTTCACCTAGCCTATCAGTAAGTTCAACATTTTCTGTATTAGTAAAATATCTTTCAATAGCATGAGATAATATATCTACTACACCACAGAAGGTATGGTACTTAGGTAAAGTTAATGTTAATTCTGGATTTAATATAGCAAACTTTGGCCTAAGTAATGGACTTAAAATATCAAACTTAGAATTAGTTTCAGGATTAGTGATTACAGCACCAATACTACCTTCACTTCCAGATGCAGCTATGGTTGGTATTACTCCTAAGGGAAGTACTTTATCTATTTGTATATTTTGAGTAAATAAATCCCAAACATCGCCACTATAATAAACACCTGCAGATATAGCTTTAGCGGTATCTATAATACTACCGCCACCAATTGCAAGAACTAAATCTATATTTTCATCTAAACAAATTTTAACTCCTTCCCTTACTTTGTCTATTGTAGGATTTGGAACTATACCAGATAATTCAAAAAACTCTATGTTATTATTAGTTAAGGATTTTTTAACTTTGTTCATAAGTCCAGACGATTCAACATGATTACCATTACTTCTTACAATCAATATTTTATTTCCATATTTTATGCATTCATCACCAATATTATTTTCATTATCTTTACCAAATATTATTTTAGTCTCAAAACTCCATTCAAAATTATTCATTATTTCTCCTTTATCGTAGTAAGTATTATATTAAGAAATGGTATTATTAGTATAATACCATAATTAAAAACTTAAAAGTACATAGATATATAATAAAAAAAGAAG
>NZ_JAFFPK010000005.1 GCF_017590215.1 Clostridium sp. CCUG 7971 | reverse complement strand
ATTAATTTTTAGCTATAAATATTATTTACTATAGTATATCTAATGTTGTATATTCTTTATTTATCTTCTTAATTCCTTGTTGAACAAATGCTATTGTAACATCTGAACCAACCATCGAAACTACTGTACCAACTCCAAACTTAGGATGATGTACTTTACTTCCTAGTTTTATATCATCTGGGTTTGTTTCCTTTGTAGTATCTTTTACTGTTGCTTTTACATTGTCTGCTACTTTTGATCTATTAACATTGTTCATGTATTTTTGCTTATATTTATCTAATACATTGTAATTTGCCTTAGAATAAGTTAATTCTTTTTCAACTTTATTAAGCTTGTCTATACACTCTTCTGGTAATTCTTCCATAAATCTAGACGCTATAGATGGATTCGTTTTTCCATATAAAGTTCTTCTTTTTGTTAAAGTCATATATAAAACTTCTTTTGCCCTTGTTATACCAACATAGCAAAGTCTTCTTTCTTCTTCTATATCAGAGTCATTCATTGACCTTACAGCCCTTGCTATAGGGAATAGACCTTCTTCTACACCTATAAGAAATACTACCGGGAACTCTAGTCCTTTTGATGTATGAATAGTCATAAGTGATACTTTATCATTTTCTTCATCATTACTAGTCTCTGATGTAAGTGCAACATTAGTTAAGAATGTTTCTAAATCTTGTTCTTCACTATTTTGTTCAAACTCTATCGCAATAGATATAAACTCTTTTAAGTTATCTATTCTATCTTGAGATTCATCACTTTTATCTTTAGATAGTTCTTCTATATATCCTGTTGTTTCTAGCACCTTTTCTATTAACTTACTAACAGGGTATACCTCTTTTATAGTTCTAAGTGTACCTACAGTATCAACAAATCCACTTATACTATTTCTTGCTTTTGTTGATATATCTGAATTAGTTTCTATATCTATTAAAACAGAGTATATACTCTCTTGCTTTAAACTTGCTCTATCTTCTATTTTTTCTATAGTTCTAAGACCTATCCCTCTTCTTGGAACATTTATTATTCTTTTAATGATATATCATCTTGAGGGTTTTGTATAACTCTTAAGTATGCAACTAAATCTTTTATCTCTTTTCTTTCATAGAACTTAGTACCTCCATATATGTTGTATGGTATTTGGCTTCTATTTAAGGCATCTTCTACAGAACGTGCTTGTGCATTTGCTCTATATAATACTGCAAAGTCCTTATAGCTTCTATTTTCTTCTCTCGATATTTTAGCTATCATATCAGCAACAAAATCAGATTCTTCTATTTCATTATCAGCTAATTGTATTTTAATTAGCTCTCCCTCTTTTTTCTCACTCCATAGTTTTTTCCTTTTTCTTTCTATATTATTAGATATAACTGTGTTAGCTGCATCTAATATAACTTGAGTAGATCTATAGTTTTGCTCTAATTTTACTACATGAACATCATCATAATCTCTTTCAAACTCAAGTATATTTCTTATATCAGCGCCTCTCCATCCATAGATACTTTGATCGTCATCTCCAACGACACATATATTTTGATGTTGTCTTGCTAACAATTTTATTAATTCATATTGAGCTTTACTTGTATCTTGATACTCATCGACCATTATATACTTAAATCTACTTCTATAAAAGTCTAATACCTCTGAGTCTTCTTTGAAAAGCTCTACTGTTTTGTATATTAAATCATCAAAATCTAATGCACTATTTCTCTTTAAACGATCTTGGTATAGAGCATATATGTCTGCTATTTTACTCATTCTATTATCATGCATGTGCATAGCTTTAAATTGCTTTGGGCTATATAGCTTATCCTTTGCCCCAGAGATTGTACTTATAACAACCTTAGGTTCAAATACCTTATCACTTAAGTTTAGCTCTTTTAAACAGTCTTTCACTAATGTAACTTGATCCGAACTATCATATATTACGAAACTCCTATTATATCCGATTCTATTTATATCTTTTCTAAGTATTCTAACACAACAAGAATGAAAAGTACTTATCCACATTTCTTTTGTGTCCGATCCTAAAGTTTCTTCAACTCTTTCTCTCATTTCAGTAGCTGCCTTATTAGTAAATGTTATAGCTAATATATTTGGAGCTTGTACACCTTTATCTTCTATAAGGTGGGCTATTCTAGTTGTTAAAACTCTTGTTTTACCTGACCCTGCTCCAGCTAGTATAAGTACCGGACCTTCTGTCTTTTCTACAGCTTCTCTCTGGGCGGGATTTAATGTATCTAAATTCATATATATCCTCCTATTAACAATCTTATATATATATTTTAATCTAAAATAAGTATTTCTTCAAATTTAAGAATCTCACTATTCTTAATGTTTTCCAATATAATGAAAAACTAACATATGCTATAAAATTATTCTAACTTTTATTGCACTATATTATAGTATATATCTTATTGGCAATTAAAAAAAGAGATAGTATCTACTATCTCTTCAAAAATTTACGTTTATAAATTAATTTTAATTGACTTTAACTTTCCCATCTATAATTAACTTTGTTTGTTCTTCAACATAATCAAGTATATCTTTATCTACATTTTTATCGCTACTTGGAGCTATACCAACAGCTTTATCTTTAAGCCCATAGATTATTGCCTTTCCACCATCAAATTTTCCTTTAGTTATATTTGATATAATATCTAAAACACCTATATCTACTCTTTTCATTGCAGATGTTATTACATGGTCTGGAGCTAAATTATTTTGATCCATATCAACCCCTATTGCAAATTTGTCTTTTTCTCTAGCTGCTTCTATTGCTCCTGTACCAACTCCACCAGCCGCTGAAAAAATTATATCTACTCCTTTTGAGTACATTTGACTTGCTATTGATTTTCCTAAACTTGCATCATCAAATGAGTTTGCATATTGTGATAATACATCAACATCAGGATTACCTGCTTTAACACCAGATATAAACCCTTCTTCAAATCTAGTTATATTTGGTATTTTCATACCTCCTATAAATCCAACTTTTTTAGTTTCACTCATTTTAGCTGCAATTATACCCACTAAATACGATGCTTCCCTTTCATCAAAAGTTGCACATATCATATTTTTAGGTATTTCTTGTCCATCTTCCTCATAATTATGATCTATTATTACAAATTTCTTTTCAGGATAAAGATTCGCTGCAGTTAGCATTGATTCTGCAGTTGTATATCCTACCCCTATTATTAAATCTACATCTTGGTCTATAAATGTTTCTATATTTGGAGCATAATCCGCATCTTGAGTAGACTCTAAATATGTACCTTTTATTCCTAATTCCTTCTTAGCTTTTTCTAAACCTTCTAATGATGATTGATTAAATGATTGATCATTAGCACCTCCTTCTCCCAATACTATACCTACTGAAAAATCATCCTTTTTATCAGATTTTGATCCTTCCTCTTTTTTTGTAGAGCTACACCCTACAATATTTACTGATAATGCACACATAATAGCAATTACTGTTAAAGATTTCTTTAGCTTCTCCATATATAATCCCCCTTAAAATATTTAAGTCATCATCATGATTTTAACACCTGTCTTTACAGTTGTAAATGCATAAAAAAATAAACCTTAGTATTTTTCTACTAAGGTTTATCAAAACATAGGCAATCATTATTTAATTTATATTTAAATAGGTTTAGGGCTAATTAATTATTGAGTACTGATTTTTTCCAATACTCATACAGCAATTCTTCATTTTTAAATAATGGAATTTCCATATTTTTATGTATTTTTACTAACCAAGGTAATTCTAGACCTGCTTTAATTATATTATCTTCATTAGTAAATACATCTTCTGTAATTCCTTCTTGAGTAATTTTTCCTTTATCTAAAATATATACATAGTCACATATTTCATAAATTAAATTCATATCATGACTTGATATAACTACCTTCACATTTCTATCTTTTAAATTTTTAATTATTTCTACTATATGCTTTGTACTTATTGGGTCTAATCCTGCTGTTGGCTCATCTAATAAAACCATTTTATTTTCCATAGCTATTACTGATGCTATTGCTACTCTCTTTTTTTGTCCATAGCTTAAAAAGTGCACTGGTTTATTTATAAAATCTATTCCATTAACGGCTATTAAAGCTCTTCTTATTTTCTCTTTTATAATTGTTTCATCTGTACCAATATTTCTTAAAGCAAAAGCTAAATCGTCATATACTCTTGAGTAAAATATTTGTTTTTCTGGGTCTTGAAACACTATTCCTACATCTTTTCTAAGATTGTATAAGCTTTTTTTATCATGCTTTAATTTTTTTCCATCCAATAAAATTTCTCCAGATATTGGTTTTAAAATCCCCATTAAGTTCATAAATAAAGTTGATTTACCAGATCCATTTGATCCTATTATTCCTATTATATTTCCTTTTGAAAAATCCATATTAATATTTGATAGTGCTTTTGAATTTTTTTCGTAATTGTATGTTAAGTTATTAATCGTAAACATTTTCATCCCCTACTATCTGAAATTTTCCATCATACAGCTTCATATCTAGAGATATAGACATGTCTTCGTATCTTTTCATCATTCTTTTGTATAATAAATTTCCAAGAAGTCCAATCGATTTATATGATGTCTTTAAATTTATGTATCCAAATCTTAATTCCTGAGATTTTCTAATATCTGAAACTTCTTCTAAAAATATAAATATAAATCTATATGTAAGCATTGATAGCTCTATTATTGTATCTGATATATGAAGACTTTTTAATAAAAATAGTAATTGATTAAAAGGTGTTGTAAGAACAAAAAAGTATACACACATTAAGCAAGACATTGATCTAAACAACAAATATAATGATGTATTTAAAGATTGACTTGATACTCCTATATATAAATTAAAAAATTTAAAACTATATAGTAAATTTTCATGATTAAATGATATATTTATTAAATTAATTATTATTCCCATAAATAAAAAGTAAATCGGTATTTTAAGTAGCTTCAAGTAACTTTTTAAATCTATTTTAGCAATGCAAACAATAGATAAACTCATTAATATCATTATACTTGATAGTATTAATATACTATGTGTTAGCATAGAGACAATTAAAAAAATTGTCCCTATACCAACCTTTATTTTTGGATTTATATTACTTAATTTATTTGTATATGCATATTTATCAATTAAAAGCATATTTATTTTCTCCTTCTGCTACCTAAGTAGTAACCTATCACTCCTGCTCCTAATGCTGCTTGCGTTGAAAATAATAAACTTTCTATTTCTCCACTTGGTGGCTCATATAGACTATTAAACCATGGCTCATATTCTGGGTTTATTTGACCTATTAAGTCTTCTGCTTCTCCATCTGCTCCACCGTATTCAGCTCCTGAGTTTAGTATTAGAGGAGTTATAATAAGCACTACTGCTAATAAAAGTAATAGCCAATTAGTTTTGTTCACTGATTTCGCATTTGTATTCATCATAATCAACTCCTTTCCCTTCTTTTGCTGTTATTAAATTATACATTATAGTACTTAATATACCTTCTGCTATTGCTATTGGTATTTGAGTCATAAAGAAAACTCCTAAAAATTTAGTAGCTGATGCCATTATTCCACCTGTAGGATCAGGGAATGCTATCGCTAATTGTATAGCAGTTATTGTATATGTAGCTAAATCTCCAAGTGCAACACTTATAAATACATTAGTTCCAGTTTTTACATTTCTCTTCTTTAAAAATCTATACAATAAAAATGATACTATAGGACCAACTATTGCCATAGAAAATGCATTAGCGCCTAAAGTTGTAAGTCCACCATGAGCTAGGAGTAGCGCCTGGAATAATAGTACTATTGTACCTAATACAACCATTACACTTGTTCCAAATAATATAGCTCCTAGACCAACCCCTGTTGGGTGTGAACAGCTTCCTGTTAATGATGGTATTTTCAAAGCTGAAAGTACAAATACAAATGCTCCACATAGAGCTAAAAGTACTTTTTTCTTAGGCTCTTCTTTAATTACCTTGTTTATAGATTTTAATCCTATTAATAAAAATGGTATGAATATTACACTCCACATAATGGACCACTTCATTGGCAAAAATCCTTCCATTATGTGCATTGCATTAGAGTTAATCGGATTTAATACGATTAAAAGAAATGCTGATGCTAATATTAGCTTTAGTTTTTTCATAATTTCCCCTTCTTTCTTTGGCTGTTTTGCCTATTTACTTAATGATTTGCCATATAAATTATTATTTTATCTGATCATATGCATTTAAGCTTATTTCACCTTAGAAGGAATTATATTTCCAATAGAAAAAAGCCTAACGGTTGAGTTAGGCTTCTTTTAACAATACTAATATTGTATACTTTCAAGAAACTTTCTCCCTCCCCGAAGAAATTACTTAAATATTATTAGGCAGGTCTCCTGGCTTAGCATCATCCTACTCCTTAGCCTTCCCATGATAATCATAGTGGCTTAAGTTTAAGTTTCGTTAGCTTTACAGTAGCGGGGGCTGCAGAGGACTTTAACCTCTTTCCCTATTAATCTTTCTTCAAGAACCTATAATATTTTATATTATTTTTTATAATTACATATTATATATTGCACATATATACACTTTGTTAAATTATTGGCTAATCATTTATATAATATATTCTATATATATTTTTATATTCCTTCTTATTTTTCAAATTTTTTACAAATTTTTTATTTTTATAAGAAATTATATTTTACTTAAATTTATGCTAAATATAATTTTTATATGCTATTTTTATTAATCCCTAATAATTTTCTTTAAATACATTGATACTATATCAGAAAATCGATCTATATTTTTTGTGTATATAAAATCTTTTCCATATATTAATCTTTCTGAACCTAGTTCACTTTCCTTACCTGTAAATACCCCTAATACCAAAATTCCTTTTTGCCTAGCAATTCTTACTTCTTTTGCACTGTCTAATACTCCTACATTGCCTTTATAAGACATTTCTCCTCTTATAGTTCTTTCTCTATCCTTACCAATTTTAACGTCATTAGGTTTTCCATCACTTAGAACTATAAGTATTTTATTTTCTTCGCCTCTTTCTAATAATCCATCACATGTAGATTTTATGGCTAACCCATCTCTATTATTACCTGCACAGAAGTACTCAAATATATTTTCACTACTATCTATTGAGTCTTCATAGTCTTTAAATCGTTTTAGTATTGTATAATCCATAAAGCTAGAAAAACCCATTACCCTATTTGGTATACCAACCATAGTTAGTGCTCTTGCTATTATATATCCTTGAGTTGCAACATTAGCTTGATTTCTGCTTTGAGAGCCACTAGCATCTAATAATATATCTATTACATACTTTCCTTTTTCGCTGACTATATCCTTATAAAATATTTTATTATTATTACTCCTAGATGCTCTCCATGCTCTAGAAGCATATACTGTTCCACAATCTGAATATACTCTGCTACTTTCACTTTCTTCTATTAATATTCTTGATAAGCTATCCTTTAATTTGGCTATATTTCTTCTATGAGTTTTAACCTTATCTCTAAATTTACTTATATTATTTTCTTTTTGTCTTGTAGCATATTTTATCTGAGCAACATTACTACATTCACTTCTTAAAACTCCATCTGTAAAATGAATTCTACATCCCTCATGGACCCCTCTACAATTTTTACTTTCTATCTTTTTTATCTCTGATTTATTTTTATATGATTTTCCATAGTAGTGTTCTATTTTCTCATATATCTTATTAACCATTTCTTCATCTACATATATAACTCTATTAGCTGAATTTGAAGATTCTTTTATAGACATTTCACCTATGCTTTCAACTAATATAGAAGATGATAATTCTTGTATTTCATTTTCTATAAAATTTTCTTCATCGTTATAAAGTTCTTCATACATAAAATCTGAAAATGTATCAAAATTTATATTATCTTTAGTTTTGTAATTATATTCTTTATTAATATCTTCACCTTGCAATATCTGTTCAAAATACATTAAATATACTTTATCTATGTCTTGTAAAATATCTACTATATTTTTATTTACATCTATCTCTTTAATACTGTTCATTATTCTTCGTGTAAGCCCATCTACTACCGGATGCTTACCCATTCCTTCTAATACATTTGCATATTTAATCTTTTGTAATATATCTTCATTGTATATCTTACTAAACCCAGAGATAATATCTTTATATGCTTTACTTCTTATATCTTCTACTCCTGGCCTATCTATCATAACCTTAGATTCTACAACTTTATTTAATACAATTTGAACTAAACTCAAAATAGTAGATAAATCATATCCACCTTTAACTCTGTTAATTATATATTTCTTTACTAAATCCCATTCTATGTATTTATGTCTAGCACCAGCCATTATAGCAAAATACATGGCAACTTCTTTAGAATTATAATCTTGATTTGAAATACTTACATCTTCATCATATTTGCCTGATATAGTCCAAGATAAATTATTTATTCTGTTTTCAAATTCATAATCACTATATATCCATTTCATAATATCTCCTACCTAAATAAATTTTTACTTATAATAAAGCTTTATTTAAATTCATACTTGGAAATATATCTTCACTTTTCCATTTATCAGGAATTCTAGTTTTAATTATATCTTGTACCATTTCTTTTTCGTATATATCAAAGCTCTTGCTTGTTATTCCCATACTAATTGCTAAAGATGGACTTAACCCTCTTCTTATAGTCTTTAAAGAGCCTATTAGTCCTCTTAAATCTATTGATTTAGTAGATATTTCTCCATTTTGAGATTTTAACTGCAAATCTAAGAATATCCCTGCAAATTGGTTTAACTTTTCTTCATCTGCATCCTCAAATTCATTTCTTAAAATAAGCATTAACTTATCTTCCTCAACTGCTGGTATATCTATGACCATAAATCTAGAAACTAATGCCTCATTTAATTCCTTAGTTCCTGCATATTCGTAATTCATAGTACCAATAAATCTAGTTGCTTGATGTAAATTAATTCTTTCATATCCTGGTACATCTATAACTCTTCTATAATCTAAAGCTGAATGAAGTACTGCAATTGCATCATTTTTAGCCATATTGATTTCATCAAATACTCCAAACCCACCATTTATCGCACACTCATACACAGATCCCCTTCTTAATTTAACTTCATTATCTATAAAAGTATCTGTACCTATTAGAGTTGTGCTGTCTGTATTAATATGAAAAGATGTATTCCATTGAGGTCTATTAAATATTTCTGATAGATTATCTGCTAATAAGTTCTTCCCTGTAGCTTTAGGTCCAGATAATAAAATGTTTTGTTCTTCTAAAATTGCTGATATAGTCATAGACAAAATATCTTTTCCATAAAAATATTTTTTTGATTTGCTAACACGATCTTCCAAATTACTTTCTAATTTATAATATTTTCTAAAATATAATACATTTTCAATAAGTATCTCATTTATTCCCTGTTTTCTTAAATTCTCTATTATATCCATATGTATCCCCTTTATTGTTAATAGTATAATTATATAGTATCACAATATGATGTATTATTTCTGTATATAAAAAAACTCCCATTTGGGAGTCTAATTACTTTATATTGTAGAACTTACTTATCTAATGTTATAAGCATCACTGTTTAAATTCACGCAATAAAAAAGATTACGTGGCTACGTCTTACTCTCCCAGGCAGTTGCCCACCAAGTACCATCAGCGCTAAAGAGCTTAACTTCTGTGTTCGGAATGGGAACAGGTGTATCCTCTTTGCTATTGTAACCACATAATCTTTTATTTTAGAGTTAATACTCTGAAAACTGCAAACATTTAATATTTCAATCATTTTAATTTTAGCAACCGGAATCTTCGATTCGGCTTGCGATATAAAAATCTTTAGATTTTTATTTTTT
>NZ_JAFFPK010000004.1 GCF_017590215.1 Clostridium sp. CCUG 7971 | reverse complement strand
TTTTCAGAGTATTAACTCTATTAACAAATATTAATTTTAATGTTTGTTTGACTTAAATGAATACATTAATGTGGTTATAATAGCAAGGAGGATACACCTGTTCCCATTCCGAACACAGAAGTTAAGCTCTTTAGCGCTGATGGTACTTGGTGGGCAACTGCCTGGGAGAGTAAGACATAGCCACGTTAATGTGCCGAAGTGGCGGAACTGGCAGACGCACAGGACTTAAAATCCTGCGGGACTTACCTCTCGTACCGGTTCGATTCCGGTCTTCGGCACCATTTATATTAATATCGCGGAGTGGAGCAGTTGGCAGCTCGTCGGGCTCATAACCCGAAGGTCGTAGGTTCGAGTCCTGCCTCCGCAACCAGTTTATGGCCCATTGGTCAAGCGGTCAAGACACCGCCCTTTCACGGCGGTAACAGGGGTTCGATTCCCCTATGGGTCACCAATTAAATATGCGGGTGTAGCTCAATGGTAGAGTTCCGGCCTTCCAAGCCGGCTGTGAGGGTTCGATCCCCTTCACCCGCTCCAGATTAAACTTATGGGACTATAGCTCAGCTGGGAGAGCACCTGCCTTACAAGCAGGGGGTCACAGGTTCGAGCCCTGTTAGTCCCACCATTTATGGCCTGGTAGTTCAGCTGGTTAGAATGCCAGCCTGTCACGCTGGAGGTCGAGGGTTCGAGTCCCTTCCAGGTCGCCAAATTAATTTAATATGCGGGAATATGGCTCAGTTGGTAGAGCAATTGACTGTTAATCAATGGGTCACAGGTTCGAGTCCTGTTATTCCCGCCACTATAAATTATATATGTAATACAAACTAAATATGCGGGAATAGTTCAGTGGTAGAGCGCAACCTTGCCAAGGTTGAAGTCGCGAGTTCGAATCTCGTTTCCCGCTCCATATAAAATATGGGTGCATAGCTCAGCTGGATAGAGCAACGCCCTTCTAAGGCGTGTGTCCGGGGTTCGAATCCCTGTGCGCTCACCAATAGAAAGTTTCACAAATGTGAAACTTTTTTTTTATATAAATTTATTTAAATAAATTTTATAATTATTTACTATACTTTAAATAATTTGTATATAGTTAGAGTAATATAGTATAATACATAGTGTAAATGATTAAGAACTTATCAGACAGGAGGAATTAACTGTGGATATAAATTCTTTTTTGAGAAGTTTCTTTGATACAATTTTTAATTTGACCATAAATGATATAGTGGATATATTAATAGTAGCGTATTTATTTTATAAAATATTTATGTTTATAAAAGATACAAGGGCAGAACAAGTCTTTAAAGGTATACTATTGTTATTAGTAGCCACACAGCTTAGTGATACTTTTAAATTACATACATTATATTGGATATTAGTTAATGCATTAGATTTTGGAGTTATTGCTGCACTTATAATATTCCAACCAGAACTTAGAGCAGGCCTTGAACACATAGGTAGGGCAAAGTTTAATATATTTGGAAAAAATGGTACAAATACACCAGAAGAAACTCTTAATAAAACAATAGAAGAAATAGTAGAAGCGCTATATTCATTATCAAGACAAAAAATAGGGGCCCTTATTATTATGGAAAGACAAACTAAAATAGGAGAAATAATAAATACGGGAACTAGTATAGACGGTGAAGTATCAAGACAGTTATTAATAAATATATTTATTCCTAATACACCGCTTCATGATGGAGCAGTAGTTATTAGAGGATCGCAAGTTAAAGCAGCTGCATGTTTTTTACCACTAACAGAAAGTAAAGATTTGAGCAAAGATTTGGGTACTAGGCATAGAGCAGCAGTAGGTGTTAGTGAAGTTTCAGATTGTATATCATTGGTTGTTTCAGAAGAAACAGGAGATGTATCTATAGCTAAAGCAGGAAAGCTATATAGGAATATATCGAAGGATAGGATGACTAATATATTAAGAAGTAATCTGAAAACTATTACGGATGAAAAAAGCTTTTTCAAAGGCGGGATATTCAGATGATAGATCAATTAAAACATAATACTAGAATAAAGTTAATATCGTTATTAAGTGCAGTTGTGCTATGGATGTATGTTATGGCAGTTGTAGATCCAGAAGAAACAAAAGTTTTTGAAGATATACCAGTACAGATAAATAATATGAATCAGCTTGCAGATAAAGATTTAGTTATTTATCCTGAGGTAGATTTGACTGCAGATATAGCTATAACAGGTAAGCTTTCAAGTATTCAAAAGTTAAGTAGAAATGATATACATATTTACGGTCAAATAAATAAGGTTGAAGGAAGTAATAGTACTGGGGAAGGTACTAATCAAATCTATTTAAAAGCAAGTGTTCCGGGAAAAGTTACACATGAGTTTAAAAGTGGAGTGTTGGTAGTAAATTTAGAAAAGGTAGTAAAAGAAAAAAGAGCTATAGAAGTAAATTTAGAAGGTAGAGCAAAAAATAATATAGAACCAGTTGCTATGGACAAGGATAATGTAAAGGTTTCAGGTCCAAGAGTATTAGTAAAAAAAGTTCAAAAGGTTGTAGCTACACTTAATGTAGGAGATGAAACTAATGACTTTAAGAAAGAATTAAGCTTAGTTCCTGTTGATGAAAACGGTAAAAAAGTAGAAGGAGTACATTTAGACTTTTCTAACGTAACTGTAAACGTAAAGTTTTTAAAACAAAAAACAGTTCCTATAAGTGTAAAATTTAGTGGTAATAGTCAGGCAGAGGATAATTTAAAAAATTATACATTAAGTCAAGAGACTATAACTATCAAAGGTAAAAAAGATATAGTAGATAACATAAATACTATTAGTACAAAGCCTGTAGACTTGTCATCTATAACAGGGGATATATCTAAAGATATATATTTAGAGATACCAGAGGGGATATCAGCAGAATCTAAGTTTATAACTATAAAATTAGATGCTGTTAAGTATATAAGTAGTAACCTTACATACACAAAAGAAGACGTTGAATTAAGAAATTTAAGTGATACTATAGATATGAATAAGGTTAAAATTCCAGAAAATATAAAGGTAAGTGTAGAACATGGAGATAATTTATCAGCTCCAACTAAGTCAGATATAGTTTTATATATAAATTTTAATGAATTACCTAATGAAGAGGGATTATATTCTATAAAATATGAAACTAAATATGATGCGAAACACATAACAATTGAACCGAACTTAACTATTGTTGAATAAAAAAATGTAAAAATTAATAAAATTTGACTAGATAAGATGCAATTAAAACTATTAGTTAAAACTACTAATATAGTTTTTGTTGCATCTTATTTATTTTCAATATACTATAAAAGTAGATGTATTTTGTATATGTGTTTTAAAATCGGACATCAGGAAAACGATATTTAGAATAAATACATATAATTTAGTTAAATTTAGCATATATTTATTAAAAAAACTGTATTTAATATGTATTAAAAATGAGGTGTAATAATTGAGAAGCTTTGAAGATGTAATTAAATTTGCAAAAGAAAGAGGTCCAAAGATTGTTGCAGTAGCTTGTTGCCAAGACAAAGAAGTATTAATAGCAGTTGAGATGGCAAGAAAGGAAAGAATAATAGATGCTATTTTGATAGGGGATATAGAAAAAACAAAAGAAATAGCTAAGAGGTTAGATATAAATATAAGTAATTACCAATTAATAGATATAAAAGATTTAGAACAAGCATCTCTTAAAGCCGTTGAATTAGTATCTCAAAATAAAGCGGACATGGTTATGAAAGGTTTAGTAGACACATCTATAATACTAAAAGCCGTTTTAAATAAAAAGGTTGGATTAAGAACAGGTAATGTATTAAGTCACGTAGCAGTATTTGATATAGAAGAATACGATAAGTTATTTTTTATAACTGATGCAGCTATGAACTTAGCACCAGACGTAAATATAAAAAGGCAAATCATAGAAAATTCATGTAAAGTAGCTCATTCGTTAGATATAAAAAATCCAAAAGTAGCAGTATTATGCGCAAAAGAAAAAGTAAATTCTAAAATGCAAGATACAATTGATGCAAAAGAATTACAAGAAATGTGTGAAAGGGGAGAAATAAAAGATTGTATAGTAGGAGGTCCTTTTGCTTTAGATAATGCTGTGTCAATAGAAGCAGCTAATCATAAAGGAATAAATCACCCTGTAGCTGGAAATGCAGATATATTATTAGCTCCAGATATAGAAGCAGGAAATATATTATATAAGTCTTTAGTATTTTTCTCAAAATCAAAAAATGCAGGAGTTATAGTTGGTGCCAAAGCTCCAATAATATTAACTTCTAGAGCAGATAATGAAGAAACAAAATTAAACTCAATAGCTTTAGGTGTTTTAATGTCAGCTGGGAATTAAGAATATAGGGGGATATACATGAATAACTTATTCAAAATATTAACAATAAATCCTGGATCAACATCAACTAAAATTGCGGTGTTTGATAATGAGGATCTAGTATTCGAAAAAACTTTGAGACATTCATCAGAAGAAATTAGTAAGTATGAAAAAATATCAGATCAATTTCAATTTCGTAAAAATGTAATAGAAGAAGCTTTAATAGAAGGTGGAGTTAGTATAAATGAATTAGACGCTGTAGTGGGTAGAGGAGGGCTTTTAAGACCTATACAAGGTGGGACTTATGCTGTAAATGAATCTATGATAGATGATTTGAAGTTAGGGGTATTGGGAGAACATGCATCAAATCTAGGTGGAATTATAGCTAAAGAAATAGGAGATTCAGTTAATATACCATCATATATAGTAGATCCAGTTGTTGTTGATGAAATGAATGACATAGCAAGAGTATCAGGAATTCCTGAAATACAGAGAAAGAGTATATTCCATGCATTAAATCAAAAAGCAACTGCTAGAAGAGCTTCTAAGGAGCTAGGAAAGGAATATAGTGAGTGTAATTTTATAGTAGTTCATATGGGTGGAGGAATATCTGTAGGAGCTCATGAAAAAGGAAAAGTTATTGACGTTGCAAATGCATTAGATGGAGAAGGTCCATTCTCACCAGAAAGAAGTGGAGGATTACCTGTAGGTGATTTAGTTAAGATGTGTTTTAGCGGGAAGTATAGTCAAAATGATATTAAAAAGAAGATAAAAGGAAATGGTGGACTAGTAGGATACTTAAACACTAATGATGTTAGAGATGTAGAACAAAGAATAGAATATATTGATGAAGAAGCTAAATTAATATATGAAGCAATGGCATATCAAATAAGTAAAGAAGTAGGTGCTTGTGCTGCAGTTCTTAAAGGAGATGTTGATGGCATATTATTAACAGGAGGTATTGCTTACTCAAATAAATTTACAAATCTTATAAAAGAAAATGTTGAATTTATATCGCAAGTAAGAGTTTATCCGGGAGAAGATGAGATGATAGCTTTAGCTCAAGGTGGACTTAGAGTTTTAAACAATGAAGAAAGTCCCAAAGAATATCTTTGCGAGCTAGGTTATATTTAAAACTAAAATTAAGACTTGATAGGGGATATTTATGATAACTGAGGATAATAGAATAAGGATAATAACAGGACATTATGGAAGTGGGAAAAGTGAATTTGTAATGAATTATGTTACCAAACTAAGAACACAT
Organism: Clostridium sp. CCUG 7971; assembly: GCF_017590215.1. Classification (GTDB taxonomy): domain Bacteria; phylum Bacillota; class Clostridia; order Peptostreptococcales; family Peptostreptococcaceae; genus Faecalimicrobium. The sequence goes on along the minus strand of NZ_JAFFPK010000004.1, from coordinate 3,823 downwards.
ATATCTGGAAAAATAGCTTTATCCGACTTAGATGTAGTAAATGTCTACTTCAGAACAAGGGAAAAAAAGGACTTATTACAGTCTTTAGATATATTAGCTATAGATAGCTCAATCAATGCACCAACGCTAGATTTACCAGCAGTTTCAGCTCAAGTTATGACACCTATAAATGATGAATCCTATGATTATGTTATGGATATAGGAGGAGATGACGTTGGAGCTAGATTATTAGGAAGATTTAGTAATGAAATAAAAGAAAAAGAATATGATATGTTTTGTGTAGTAAATGCAAATAGAGAGCAAACTCAAACTTATGACCAAGTTATTCATCATATAAATGCTATAGAAAGAACTTCTAAGTTAAAGGTGACAGGACTAATAAATAATACACATTTAATAAGGTCCACTACTATTGATGATATTTTAAGAGGTCAAAAATTAGTAGAGGAAGTGTCTAATGCTACTAATATACCTATAAAATATGTTACATGTATGGAAAATTTAGTAGATAAGTTACCTAAAGATTTAAATGGAGAGATTTTTCCGATTAAGCTTTATATGAGGGAAGACTGGATGTAATTTGAGCTCAAATATAAGAAAGATTTAAGGGGGGATTTTAATGGCTAAAGGAACAGTATCTTTTAATCAAGACCGTTGCAAGGGTTGCGGGTTATGTGTAGAAGCATGTCCATTAAAAATTGTTGCGATGGATAATATGAAAATTAATAAAAAAGGATATAACCCTGCGACAGTTATTGATTTGGAGAAATGCATAGGATGTACAAACTGTGCAACTATGTGCCCAGATGAGGTTATTACAGTAGAAAGATTTTAATTAAAATATAAAGGGGGGTTTTTAATGGCTAAAATACTTATGAAGGGTAACGAAGCATTTGGAAAAGCAGCTATAGAAGCTGGATGTAAATACTTTTTTGGATATCCAATAACACCACAAAATGAAGTTCCGGAATATATGTCAAAAGAATTACCTAAAATTGGGGGAGTATTTGTTCAAGCAGAATCTGAAGTTGCTGCAATAAATATGGTTTATGGAGCAGCAGGAGCAGGTGCAAGAGTTATGACTTCTTCATCTTCACCAGGTATAGCTTTAAAACAAGAAGGGATAACTTATGCAGCAGGAGCAGAATTACCATGTGTAGTACTAAATGTAATGAGAGGTGGACCGGGACTTGGTAGTATACAGCCATCTCAAGCTGACTACTTTATGTCAACAAGAGGTGGAGGTAATGGAGATTACAGAACACCTGTATATGCACCTGCTACTGTACAAGAAGCGGTTGATATGATAATAGAAGCTTTTGATGTTGCAGATTTCTATAGAACTCCAGTTATGGTTGCTGCAGATGGTATGATAGGCCAGATGATGGAACCTGTAGAATTTAAAGAGATGAAAAAAAGAGAGTTACAACCAAAAGATTGGGCAACAACAGGAACTAAAGGCAAGAGAAAACCTAATGTAGTAAACTCTCTATATTTAGAACCAGAAATACTAGAACAACATTGTATAAAATTAGATAAAAAATATAAAGAAATAGAAAAAAATGAAGTTCAATGTGAAATGTACAAAACTGAGGATGCAGAGTTAGTATTTGTAGCTTATGGTACAACATCAAGAATAGTTAAAAATTCAATAGATATATTAAGAGAGCAAGGTGTAAAAGCAGGACTTATAAGGCCTAAAACATTATGGCCATTCCCATTTGAAGCTTTTGGAAATATACCAGAAGCTAAAACTTTATTAACAGTTGAAATGAGTATGGGTCAAATGGTAGAAGATGTAAAACTAGCAATTGAAGGTAAATTACCAGTTCATTTTTATGGAAGAGCTGGAGGGATGGCACCAACTCCAAATGAAATAGCAGATAAGGCGATTTTAATATTAGAAGAAGAATTAGCTACAGGGGGTGTTAAATAATGGCTGTTGTATTCAAAAAAACTGAAGGATTAACAGATGTTCAAACTCATTATTGTCCAGGGTGTACACATGGTATAATCCATAGATTAGTAGGAGAAGTTTTAGAAGAATTAGATGTAATAGGAGATTCTATAGGAGTAGCTCCTGTTGGATGTTCAGTTTTATCTTATAAATATTTCAATTGTGACATGCAAGAGGCATCTCATGGTAGAGCTCCTGCAGCAGCTACTGGTATAAAAAGAGTTCACCCAGATAAAACAGTATTTACATATCAAGGGGATGGAGATTTAGCTTCTATAGGTACAGCTGAAATAGTTCATGCTGCAGCTAGAGGAGAAAAGTTTACTACTATATTTGTAAATAATGCTATATACGGAATGACTGGTGGGCAAATGGCTCCAACTACTTTAGTTGGCCAAAAAGCTACTACAGCTCCATATGGTAGAGAGATAGATAAGCAAGGTTTCCCAATAAGAATGAGTGAAATGTTATCAACACTACCAGGTGCTGTATTTGTAGAAAGAGTTTCAGTAGATACACCTGTTAATGTTAGAAAAGCTAAGAAGGCTATAAAAAAAGCATTTGAAGTACAACAAGCAGGACTTGGATTTGGAATAGTAGAGGTATTATCTACATGTCCAACAAACTGGGGATTAACTCCGAATGATTCACTAAAATGGTTAAGAAATAACATGATTCCGTATTATCCATTAGGAAATATAAAAGATGTTGATTTAACTCAGGAGGTGAAATAGCATGTCTACAGAAAGAGTAATATGTGCAGGCTTTGGTGGGCAAGGTGTTATGTCAATGGGTCAGTTGCTTACTTATGCAGGAATGCTAGAAGGAAAAGAGGTTTCTTGGTTACCTTCATATGGACCAGAAATGCGTGGAGGTACAGCAAACTGTGCCGTAACTGTATCTGATAAACCAGTTGGATCACCTCTTATAGCAAGTGATGCAACTTGCGCAATAGTAATGAATTCACCATCACTTGATAAATTTGAAAGTGAAGTAGTAGCAGGTGGAAAAATACTAGTAAATAGTTCATTAATAGAAAGAAAAGTAGAAAGAGATGATGTTGAAGTTTACTATATTCCAGCAAATGATTTAGCGATAGAATTAGGTAATCCAAAGGTTGCAAATATGGTAATGTTAGGAGCATATTTAGAAGCAAATCAAACAGTAGAGACGGATTCAGTATTAGAAGCATTTAAAAAAGTTTTTGGTCCTAGTAAGGAGAAATTTGTTCCATTAAATAAAGAGGCTTTACAAAAAGGCTCAAACGCAGTAAAATAAAACAAATAATAACAAAAAAAAAGACAATAGAATTATTTCTATTGTCTTTTTATCGTATACGTATTAAAATGATTTTATGACTAAAAATAGAGAATTAAGCACATTTATATGCACATAATAATATATTATAATTTGATATGCTTTTCATAATGGAAGGAGATTTCTTCATGAGAAAATATTTCGGAACTGATGGAGTAAGAGGAATTGCTAATACGGAATTAACATGCGACTTAGCTTATAAGCTTGGAAGAGCAGGTGGATATGTACTAGCTCAAGGAAAAGAAAAAGTTAAGGTAGTTGTTGGAAAAGATACTAGAGTATCTGGAGATATGTTAGAAGCCGCATTAACAGCAGGTCTTATGTCTGTTGGATGTGATGTTATAACAGTTGGAGTAATACCAACACCAGGAGTTGCTTATTTAACTAAAAAGTACAATGCTGATTGTGGAGTAGTTATATCTGCATCACATAATCCAGTAGAATACAATGGAATAAAATTCTTTAATAAAGATGGATATAAGCTTGATGATGAATTAGAACTAAATATAGAAGAATATATTGACAATATAGAAAAAGTAGATTATCATC
>NZ_JAFFPK010000003.1 GCF_017590215.1 Clostridium sp. CCUG 7971 | reverse complement strand
AAATATAGATATCTATATTTTTTTTTTAAGCTGGTATCTTTTTATATAAAACTAAGGGGGAAATATAATGAAATTACCAAAGAAAATAGCATCACTTCTTACTGTGACATTAGTAGCAGGAAGTGGATTAGGAAACTTAACAACTGTGGATGCAGCACAAGGTGCAGCTAGCGAAACTTTAGTAGGAAAAGGTAGATGGGAAACAGCAATAGAAATAAGTAAAAATGGGTGGTCTAGCGCTAAAGAAGCAGTAATTGTAAATGATAGTGCATTAGCAGATGCATTAACTGCAACACCTTTTGCAGAAGCCAAAGATGCTCCAATACTTTTAACTCAAAATAATAAATTAGATGAAAGAATAAAAGCTGAGTTAAAGAGATTAGGTGTACAAAAAGTTTATTTAATAGGTGGAACAAATGTATTAAAAAAATCAGTAGAAGATGCTCTAAAAGCTGAAAAATTATCAGTAGATAGAATTTGGGGAAATACTAGATATGAAACCTCTCTAGAAATAGCAAAGAGATTAGATAGTACAAAAGATGTATCTGAAATAGCTGTAGTAAATGGAGATAAAGGTTTAGTAGATGCAATAAGTGTTGCGCCAGTTGCAGCTGATAAAGATATGCCAGTAATACTTTCTCACCCAAGTAAAGGAACACAAGTATCTGATGAATTTATAAAAGGAGAAGATATAAAAACTTCTTATATAATAGGGGGAACAAGTGCGGTATCAAATGAAATAGGTAATAAATTTCCAAACGCTAAAAGATTAGATGGCGCAAATAGAAATGAAACTAATGCAAAAGTTATAGAAACATTCTATACAGAGAAAGAATTAAAGAATGCTTATGTAGCTAAAGATGGTATGGCTAAAGAATCAGAATTAATAGATGGATTAGCTGTAGGTGTACTTGCTGCTAAGAATGATTCTCCAGTTATACTAGTTAGAAACGGATTAAATCAAAAACAAAAATATGTAACTAATACTAAATCTTTCAAGACTATAACTCAAGTTGGAGGAGGAAGTAATAAAGCTGGATTTGATCAATTAAAATCTATGCAAGAGGTTACTACACATAATGTAAAAACTGTAGCACAGTTAAATGAAGCTTTGGATAAAGCTGATGCGAATGATGTTATAGATATGAATCCAGCTACAAGAGCTGATATAAATGAAGAAATAGTTATAACAACTACTAAAAAAATAGCCATAAACTTATCAGGAAACTACGAAAACACGATAACTGTAAGTGCACCAAATGCGAAAATAGTAAATAAAGGAACGATATCTAAACTAGTAGTAAAAGATTCTGTAGGAGGAAAAGTTGAAAATGCTAGTGGGGCAACTATTTCTAATATAGAAATTCAAGGAAGTGCTAGTAAGGTAGAGATAGTAAATGATGGGACAGTAACTAATATAAAAAATGATGCATCAGGGACGATTATAAGTAATAGCGGTACTATAACTAACAATCCAACGGGAAGTCAAAATCCAAGTTTAGACGGAAATAGACCAGGTGGATCAACGGGTGGAGGAAGCTCATCTGGAGGTTCAACTGTAGTTACAACTGCTAATGCATCGAATGAAGCTGAGTTAATTAAAGCTATTAATAATTCAGATATAAAAACAATAATAATAAAGAATACTATAGATATAACAACTAGCTTAGATGGAAGAGGAAAAAAGATAACCGTAGATAGCACTACTATAGATCATGCACTACAAGTAGCAGGCAAAGAAGATGTTGAGATATCAAACTTAATAATAGAAGGGTCAAAGGGGTTTGGTATACAATACTACAACTCAACAGGAAGTATATCTGATGTAGAAATAAAGAATTCAGCTAAAGGTGGATTATTAGTAAACGGATCAACAGTAACTGCTACAAACTTAGTAACAGAAGGGAATGCATGGTACGGAGTTAATGTAGATAAAGGTCAAGCTAATGAAGCAAGAGAAGTTTTATTTACAGTAGGAGAAGGTTGCGAATTTAAAGAAGATGTACAAATTCAATCAGATAAAACAACATTAGATTTAGACTGGGTAGTAGCAGATGGATATATTAAAGAAAAAGCGACTAAGGATGATGGAAAACCATGTATAAGATGGTCAAATAAGGCTAATAAATTATCAACAGTAGAAAAAGGAGACTTTGTAAAAGATAGTCAAAATCTAAACTTTGATTCTAAAATTAATATATTTAGTGGAGTAATACCATACTTCGAAGACGGTGTTAGAACACCAGGGAATTATGTGGAAGTTAAAATAATAGCTCCAGAGAATAAAACAGTTACAGATGATGCATATCTAATTAAAAATGGTAAAAAATATCCAAAAGAAATATTTGATGGAGAAAAACATTTAGTATATCGCCAACAAGTATTGAAACCAGGGCAAACTGATACATTAAAAATAAGTTGGGATGGAACAACAGAAGAAAAAATTACTATAAAAATAGATAATAATTCAACATTAGAGACGCTTGAAAAAATAAATAATTAAGGTGTAAAAAGAGAAATAGCATACTGTAGGAATGCTATCTAAAAAATATATAAACTAACTTTGGAGTAGACAAAGTAAAGTAATAAAAGATTATCGAGTTTATATTATAAAACTCGATAATCTTTTTAATTTATCTGAAAATATGATACTTATATCATCGATATCATATAGTTACTTTAATTAATCAAATTAAAAAACTAAATTAAATAAATAGCCTAAGAACAGATAAAGGTATATAATAAAAAAGCCATAATCAAAATCTTAGGGGGATTAGAATGAGAATAAAATCAATAGACGTAGTTAGGGGACTAGCAATATTACTTATGATAATTGTAAACAATCCAGGAGTAAAAAGAGGATACATACAATTAGAACATGCAATGTGGAATGGAGTAACACTTGCTGATTTTGGATTTCCATTTTTCATAATATGCATGGGAGTATCAATACCGATATCAATAAACAATAAAATCAAAAAGGGCGTTTCAAACAATAAAATAATAATAGACATTATAAGAAGATCTGCTATTATGATACTTTTTGGTCTATTTTTAAATTACTTATCAAATAGAGACCTTAATACGATTAGAATGATGGGAGTATTACAAAGACTAGGTATAACTTACTTAATAGGCAGTCTACTTTACTTGGGAATAAGAAAATTAAATAACAAAAATAATAACATAGTATCAATATTATTAAGTATATCATTATCAATAATATTTCTATACTACATAATAGCAAAAACATATGGGTTTGAAATGGAAGGTAGCCTAGCTCAAATAGTAGATATTAATTTACTTAATGGGCATTTATATAAGCAAAATTTTGATCCTGAAGGAATACTTACAACAATAGTATCCATATCTTCAGTACTTATGGGAAGTGTTATAGGGTGTATAATTACGGATAAAGAAAAATTAGAAAAAGATAAATTAACTAGAATGATATTATTAGGAATTACTCTTAGTATAGGTGCATTTATATTTAATAAATATTTTCCATTTAATAAAAGATTATGGTCAAGTTCATTTGTATTATTAACTGGTGGAGTTTTTAGTATTATACTTTCAGTATTTTATTATATATGCGATATGAAGAAAAAGTATAAGACACTTGTTCCCATTATAGCACTTGGTAGTAGCCCCATATTTATTTATATGATGCTTGAAATTATTAGCAAAACCTTATGGAAGGTAAATATATTAAGTGATTTTAATAATGAGGTTGTTGGATTTAGAGCATGGGTAACATATGAGTTTATAACACCTTGGGCAGGTGATTTTTACGATTCTATAATATTTTCAAGCTTATATGCTGTAATTTGGATTATTATAATGCTTTATATGTATAGAAAAAATAAATTTATAAAAATTTAAGCAAGAGTATTTTGGTTAATGAATTTGTATACTTACATTACTCCACCATAGGATGAGGTAAATGTAAGTATACAGTAATAGACTGTTGATAAGAGATAAATCGGCATTAGCTAATATTTTCAAGCTCTAATACCTTTTTTATACAGTTATCATCTTTGAAATCTCTAGTTCTTTCACAATTTTTAACTTTAAAATCTGGAGTTGTTTTAAATTCTTCATCACATATTCCATCTTTATTTAAATACATACCACTTGCCATTCTAACTATTAAACCACTATTTTTTAGTTTAAATAAAATAGGATCTAGTCCTCTGCCATCTCCGCCAGTAGTTTTTCCTATCAAAGTTGCAAAATTAGTTTCTTTACAAAACATAGAAAATGACTCTGATGATGAATATACTTTATCATCTATAAGTAAGTATATATTTCCTTCAAAATTTAAATTATCTTTAGCTTTTATAGTATAGGATGCTTCTTCAAAGTCACTAAAATCATTAAAAATTTCCTGTGGTGCGTTAATTAATATACTTTGAGGCAACTTTTCAATAGGTTTTAGGCCGATATTTCTTACATTGGTATATTTCTTAACTATTTTACTACTATTTCTATAGACTCTATAGCCATTTATTATAGTATCATTTTTTATAAGTCTAGAAACTATTCCCTGCCAATAGCTATCACTTCCTCCTAAATTACCTCTTATATCGATGATTAAGGCTTTATATTTGCGTGATGCATTGATATAGTCCCAAATCATATTTAAATCTTTATCTGTAGATCCATTTCTTGATGCCATTGATGGCAAATATATGTATCCAACTTCATCTTTAACTATATCTTTTAAAGTTAGCTCTTTTTTTAAGAAAATATCTTTAGATATTTTAATTTTAGGTCTTATAGAATTGTATCTATCTACAACTTTTTTATCATCAAGAAAATCATACCAATTATTATTTGAATATGATTTTTTAAAAAGTTCATATCGGTTTTTATTATCTATTACTTCAGTATGTCTATTACCTAAGTCAGATAATATAGATGATAATTCTTCTATAAATTCTTCATCATTTTTAGTATCTTTAATTCTTTTTAGATATTTATCTTTATTATCTAACCAATTTATATTATTACGTCTCATATTTACATCTAAATAAGGATATCCATCTTTTATGATATTGTACACATATTTAAAATCGCTTACCTTTTCTTTAGTAGATAGTTGATCAGATTTATTATAAAAGCGAGTACCTAGAAAAATTACAAATATAAAAATAATTATTGTAAATAATACTTTTCTTTTCATTATATTCACACCCTTATTGTTCTAATAATCTTAAACATTGTAACATCACTTTACAGTAAAATCTAGTTTACTGAATAATATATATTTATAATTATAACTTTGAATATAGTATTATCATCTAATTTAGAAGGCAATTAATATTATCTATTAATAGAAAAAGAGTTTATATAAAATGATGATACACTTTATATAAACTCTTTTATTTAAAAAGTATTACAATTATTTTACTTGTTATATAATTCGTTTACTTTATCCCAGTCTATTACGTTCCATATATTTTTTACATAATCAGGTCTAAGGTTTTTATATTTTAAATAATAAGCATGTTCCCAAACGTCAATTGTAAGTATAGGAACTAATCCATCTTGAAGAGTAGTATCTTGATTTGATGTTGCTTTTATAAATAAGTCTTTGTTTTTATCCATAATTAAAGATGCATATCCTGAACCAAATTGAGCAATAGCTTTTTTACTTAATTCATCTTTTAAATTCTCTAGGCTTTTAAAAGTTTGATTTATTTTTTCAAGTAAGTCTCCTTTTGGAGTAGTACAAGCACTTGGAGATAAAATAGAGAAGTATAAGTTATGGTTATAAACTCCACCACCTTGATTTATAACACCTTGTCTAATTTGTTCTGGTAACTCAGATACATTTTTTAGAAGTTCTTCTAAAGTTTTTCCTTCAGTAAACTCTTCATAACCTTTTAAAAGATTATTTAGATTATTTACGTAAGTTTGTAGATGTTTACTATAATGTGTTTCTATAGTTTGAGCATCTATATAAGGTTCTAATTCATTAAATTCATAGGGTAATACTATTTTATCATACATTTTAAGCACCTCTTTTTTTATTAGTATATTCTATATATTCCCATTACATTCCTTAAGTAAACCAATTTAGTTAAATATATTTTTATTGTAACAATTACACAAGACAGATAATATAAAAAGTATTGTCTATTTTTATAAAATCAAGATGTAAAATTTCTGTATAATGGTGTCCAATGATTTCCTATTATGTTATAATTAAGACGATTAACGAAAAATAGGGGGTAATTTATGAAAAGGACAATAAAAATGATGGCTGCAGGATTAATAGCCACATCATTAGTTGCACCAACAGTATCATTTGCAACTAGTGCTAACTTAGAAAATAATGAAAATATTAATATAAATTTAGAAAAAACAACTGTAGTATTGGGAGATACGTCAAAAATAAGTATAAAATTCAAAGAAAATCTAAATGCAGATTCGATAACAATAAACTTCTTATGTTATGATATGCCACTTTCAGCTAATTTAAAATTCAATCCTGAAACAAACTCATATGAAGGAATAATAGAATTTAATAAAGACCCAGAATACTTAAATGTATGGCAAATAGAAAATATAACCATAAATGGAGAAAATAAACAAATATTAGATAAGCAAAAATTAGAAGAATTAGGACTGAACTTACAAGAGTATAATATAGTTCAAGAGTACATAATAACTAATAAGAAATATTTCAGTTCATATGTTGAAAAAACGTCAGCTCCAGTAAAAAAACTTATTGGTGACAATAGATCTCATACAGCAGCTAAAATAAGCCAAGAAGGATGGAAAGATGGAGCAGATAAAGTAATTTTAGTAAATGGAAATGCTATAGCAGATGGAATAACTGCAACACCACTTGCAACTACAATGAATGCACCAATACTTTTAACAAACAATGGTGGTATACCACAAAATACAAAAGATGAACTAGCACGTTTAAATCCTAAAGACATAATAATAATAGGTGGAGAAAGTGTTGTTTCTAATAATGTAGAAAACGAGTTAAAGACTATTACAGCTTCAAATGTACTTCGTATTGCAGGTAAAAATAGATATGAAACTTCTTTAAAAATAGCTAAAGAGATAGATGATTATCATGATGTAGAAAAGATATTTATAGCTAATGGTTATCAAGGTGAAGTAGATGCACTTACAATAGCTGCAAAAGCTGGTGAAGATAAACAACCAATAATATTAAGTGAAAAAACTAAATTACCAGAGATAACGTATAATTGGTTAAAAAATGAAAATTTAAAAAATGCATATTTCATAGGTGGAGAGAATAACTTAACTACAGATGTTATACATCAAGTTGCAGGAATAACTACTCCAGCTAGTGGGCAAAGTGTATATAATAATAGAGTATATGGAAAAGATAGATATGAGACTAATGCAAAAGTAATGGCAAAGTTTTATCCAAACGAAAAATTAAATTCAGTTTTAGTAGCTAAAGGAGATATTTTAGTTGATGCATTAACAGCAGGTCCTTTAGCGGCTAAGCAAGGCTCTCCAATACTTATAACTAAGACTGATAGCATACCAAGTTATCACAATACTAACTTAAGTAATAAAACTGCTGATGTAGTTTATCAAGTTGGTGGAGGAGTTAAAGATGGTGTAATAGGTGATATAGCATATAAATTATCACTTCATAATAGTGGAACAAAAACTGTAGTTTTAGATCCAGGTCATGGTGGAAGTGATACTGGTGCACCAAATAAAGTAGACAAATCAATAGTAGAAAAGAATTATACTCTAGATGTATCATTAGCTACAGCTGATTATTTAAGAAAAAATAATGTAAATGTAGTTATGACTAGGGATAAAGATGTAACTATGAGTTTAAGAGAAAGAACTGATTTATCAAATAGAGTAAAGCCAAATTTATTTACAAGTATACATTTTAACTCATTCAATGGAGAGGCTAATGGACTTGAAGTATACTACAAAAATAAAGATAAAAATGGTGGACCAACTAAAACATTAGCAAACAATATTTACAACAGTATATTAGAAAAATTTAACTTAACTAAAAGAGGCCTTAAAACTAGAACTCTTGAAGATGGAAGAGATTATTTACATGTATTAAGAGAAACAGATGCTGATTCAGTATTAGTTGAATGTTCATTTATAGATAGTCCAAAAGATCAACAATTAGTTGATGAACTTCATGAAAGACAACTAATGGGAACACAAATTGGTAAAGGTATAGAAAAGACATTAAATTAGTGCACAGATTCTAGTTTGTTTTATCATTATAATAACAATTACTATATTATTACAATAATATTTACTATATTGATAAACTTATAATAATTGAGTATAATATAGAAATAAGTCAAAAAATGTTATTATAAGATTTAACATGCTAAAATGGAGGTAATTATGACTGGATATACTGGTGAAGGTTATGAATTTAATTACTTGCAATATAAAAATGCTATTGATTCTAGTGAAGTTAAAGGAAATTGGATGTTTGATGCATATCAAAGAATATTAGATATAGTACTTTCATTAATCGGCCTTATAATTGGAGTGCCTTTAATACTTATATTTGGAATTCTTATAAAAATAGAAGATAATGGGCCAATAACTTATAAACAAGAAAGACTAGGTAAAAATGGAAAGAAATTTTATATATACAAGTTAAGATCTATGAGAACCGATGCAGAAAAATTTGGTGCTCAATGGGCTGAAAAAGATGACCCAAGGATTACTAAAGTTGGAAAGTTTATCAGAAAAACAAGAATCGATGAACTCCCACAGTTATTTAATATTTTAAAGGGAGATATGAGTGTAATCGGACCAAGACCTGAAAGACCGTCATTTACGGCTCAATTTAATGAAGAAATACCTGGATTTATTAATAGACTAGCTGTTAAACCTGGGCTTACTGGATGGGCTCAAGTAAATGGTGGATATGAGATTACTCCTGAGGAAAAACTTATAGAAGATATGTATTATATAAGACATAGGAGTGTTTCTCTAGATTTTAAGATACTATTTAAAACAGTGGCTGTAGTATTAACAGGAGACGGAGCTAGATAATTTTAAAAATTAGATTATTGACTATAAAGGGCTCTTATAAAGAGCCCTTTTATATTGAAGTAAAAAATTTAAAAAAAGGATATGAGCACAGATGATAAAGAAAACTATATCAGCAGTATCGCTAAGTTTATTAATTTTTACATCATCAACATTAAATATTTTTGCAGATAGTAACTATAAAAAAGAGCTTATAGAAGGTAAAACGCGTGAAATATCTATGAAGCTAAATAAATCTGCATTTAAAAAAGCTGATGAAGCAATACTTATAAATGAAAAATCTTTAGTAGATGGTATTAGTGCTACACCTCTTGCTTACGCAAAGGATGCACCGATAATAACTACTGAATGGAAAAAGATAGATAAAAAGACAATAGATTATATAAAGGATTTAGGTGTAAAAAAAATCACTATAATTGGTGGTTTAAAAGCTGTGTCTAAAACTTCTGAGAAAAAATTAACTGATATGGGAATAGAAGTAGAAAGAATTAGCGGAACAAATAGATTTGAAACTGCTACGGAAATTGCTTCAGAACTTAATAAAATTAATAATGTATCAGAAATATACTTAATAAACTCTAGAGCAGGTCTTGAAAATGCATTGTCTATATATGATAAAGCAGCTAAACAAAATACTCCAATTTTATGGTTTAACGATGGAGATTTTAAAGATACTAAATTTTTTATTAGAAAATATAAAATTAAAAAGGTCTATGTTGTAGGTGACTCAGAAAAATTTGTTTATGAAGTTGAAAATAGTAAAGCTAAAATTAAAGCTGACATTGAAGTTGTAAAAGACATCAATAAATTTGATACTAATATTGATACAATAAAAGAGTTACATAAAGGCGATATAAAAAAATTATACACTGCAAGTGTTGAATATGGAAATCGTTCTAATGCATTAGAATATATATCTTTAGGAGGAGTAGCGGCTAAACAAAATATACCAATATTAATTACAAGTGATTCTTTTACTCACCCTCAAGAAAAATTCATAGAAAAATCTAATGTAGAAGAAATAATACAAGTTGGATCTGAAGTTAGTAAATATAGTATATTTAATACATTAATGAGTAAGAATTTTATATCGGCTATGATATTAATAGTATTATTAGTAATAATAGTTGTAAGAGCATTTAAATATCAATCTTAAAAAGCTTTTTTAAAAAGCTTTTTTGTGCTATTCAAAAAGTTTATTAGATAAGGAGAAAAGAACATGTCAAAAACAGCCAAAGCAGCACTTTGGATTATGGTTGCAACGATGATATCTAAAATGTTAGGTTTCTTTAGAGAAGTTGCACTTGCCGGCTTTTATGGAACGGGAACATATTCTGATGTATTTGTATTAACATTAAATATACCAGGTCTTATTATTGCAGTTGTAGGTTCGGCAATAGCTACAATATATGTACCTATATACATTGATACGAGAGAAAAACTTGGTGAAGAAGAGGCTCTTAAATTTACTAATAATATGCTAAATATTGTGGCCGTATTATCTATAGTAATTGCAATACTAGGGCTTTTATTTACTGAAGAATTTATAAGCGTATTTGCAGGAGGATTTGAAGGCGAGAAATTTACCCTTGCTGTTAACTTTACTAAAATTATGATAGTAGGAGTAATATTTTTAAGTATTAGTAAAATATTAAGTACATTTTTACAAGTTAACGAAAGTTTTACAGTACCAAGTTTAATTGGTATACCATATAATATTTTTATAATATCAGCAATTGCTATAAGTACTAAAACAAATCCTATTGTAATGGCTATAGGTGCACTTTTAGGTATGGCAAGTCAAATGTTATTTCAGCTACCATTTGCCATTAAGAGAGGTTATAAATATAAATCTTATTTAAATATAAAAGATAAAAATATAAAAAATGCGATGATTCTTATGTTACCGATGCTTATAGGTGTAGCTATAGGTCAGATAAATACAACTGTTGATAAAGCACTAGCTTCAGGTTTAGGTGATGGACCATTATCAGCTTTAAACTATGCTAGTAAATTAAATGATTTTGTTATGGCTTTATTTGTTACATCAATAGTAACTGTTATTTATCCAAAACTAGCTAAAATGACTAGTTCAGAAAATAAGGATAATTTTATAAGTACTATTGTAAAATCATCAAATTTTATTGTTTTATTAGTATTACCTATTACTGTAGGAGCGATTGTACTAGCAGAGCCAATAGTTAGGATATTATTCCAAAGAAAAGCCTTTGATGCAGAGTCAACTTATATGACATATACTGCACTAAGATTTTACTCACTTGGTTTAGTAGCTATGGGAGTTAGAGATATATTAACTAGAGTATTTTACTCTTTATCTGATACTAAAACGCCTATGATAAATGGAAGTATTGCTTTAGTAATAAATATTATCTTAAACTTAATACTTATAAAACCATTAGGGTATATAGGTATTGCAATATCTACAAGTATTGCTTCTATTATTACTATTATACTTTTATTTATATCTCTTAAAAAGAAAACAGGTTACTTTGGAGGAGATAAAATAATAATTACAGGTATTAAAAGTTTAGTAGCAGCTATTGTAATGGGAGTTGTAACAATATTTGCATATAACGGATTATATAACTTAATGGAACCTGGAAAACTAAATGATATAATTTCAGTTTCAATATCTGTTATGGTAGGGGCAGGTGTATATGGATTATTAATTATAATTTTCAAGATTGAAGAAGTAAAATTAGTATTTGATATTATAGATAAAACTAAAAATAAACTATTAAAAAGATAATTGTATAGGAAGGATAAAATTATGGATTATAAAAAGGCATATAAGGCGTGGGTAGAATCTTCTTATTTTGATGAAAATACAAAGAATGATTTATTAAGTATAGAAAATGATGAAAAAGAAATTCAAGAAAGATTTTATAAGAACTTAGAGTTTGGAACAGGTGGACTAAGAGGTATAATAGGTGCAGGTACTAATAGAATAAATATATACACAATTAGACGTGCAACTTTAGGTGTTTGTAACTACATAGAAAAAGCTATGGGTCAAACTGGGAAAGATAAAGGTGTTGTAATAGCTTATGATAGTAGAAATATGTCTAGAGAGTTTTGTATAGAGGCAGCTAAAACTTTAGCAGCTTCTGGTATTAAGGCATACATATTTGATGAATTAAGACCAACTCCACAATTATCTTTTGCAGTTAGATACTTAAACTGTGCTATGGGAATTGTAATTACAGCAAGCCATAATCCAAAAGAGTATAACGGATACAAGGTATATGGTAGTGATGGTGGACAAGTTTGTATAGATATGGCAAACGAAATAATATCTGAAGTTAATAAAATAGAAGATTACAGTACTATAAAGACTATTGATTTTGATAAAGCAGTTAATGAAAACATGATAATAACATTAGATGAAGAAGTTGATAAAGCATTTATAGATGCAGTTAAGTCTCAAATAATAGACCAAAACATAATAAATGAATACGGAAAAGATTTAAAGGTTATATTTACACCTATCCATGGAACAGGAAACAAATCTATAAGACGTGCTTTAAAAGAAGCTGGATTTGAAAATGTTAAGGTTGTTAAAGAACAAGAAAATCCAGACCCTAATTTCTCAACTGTTACTTATCCAAATCCAGAAGAAAAATCTGTATTTAATATAGCTATAGAAATGGCAAAAGAAGACAATGCAGATTTAATAATAGGAACAGATCCAGATTGCGATAGAGTAGGAGTTGTTGTTAAAAATTCAAATGGTGAGTATATAGTACTAAATGGAAATCAAGTAGGTTCACTTTTAGTTAGATACGTACTTGAAAGCTTAGTTAATAAAAATAAATTGCCTAAAAATCCTACAATAGTAAAAACTATAGTTACATCAGAACTTGGAGCAGAAATTGCAAAGCATTATGGAGTTGAAACTTTAAATACTTTAACAGGATTCAAGTTTATAGGTGAAAAAATAAATGAGTTTGAAATTAATTCAAATAATGATGATGCATCAACATTCATAATGGGATATGAAGAAAGTTATGGATATTTAATAGGAACTCATGCAAGGGATAAAGATGGTGTTGTATCAGCACTTTTAATATGTGAAATGGCATCTTACTATAAGTCAAAAGGATTAAGCTTATATGAAGGTTTAATGGATACATATGAAAAGTTTGGATATTACAAAGAAGATTTAAAATCTATAACGCTAAAAGGTATAGAAGGTATAGAAAAAATAAAAGAGATAATGAGTCATTTTAGAAATTCTAAAATGGATAAAATAGGAGATATAAAGATTAAAGATGTATTAGATTATAAAAAGGGTGTAGATGAACTACCAAAATCTGATGTACTTAAATTCTTATTAGAAGATGGTTCTTGGATAGCTGTAAGACCGTCAGGAACAGAGCCAAAGATTAAGTTCTATTTTGGAACTAATAGTGAAAACTTAGACAGTGTCAATTTAAAACTATCTAAATTAATGACTTCTATGACAGAAATAGTTGACTCTATATAGAAAATAGAAAAGAGGTAAGATTATGAAGGTATATAACGTTATAATGGCTGGCGGAGGCGGAACTCGCTTTTGGCCTTTAAGTAGACAAGAAGTTCCAAAACAACTTATTAATTTAAGTGGTGAAGATGCATTAATAAATGAAACTATAAATAGAATAGATTCACTAGCTAAAAAAGAAGATTTATTTATAGTTACTAATGAAAAGCAAGTTGATGCACTTAAAGATATAGTAAATGATAAATGTAACTTTGAAAATATATTACCAGAACCTTCTGCAAGAAACACTGCAGCAGCTATAGGATTTGCAGCTTTTAATATAATGAAAAAGCATGGAGATGGAGTAATGTGTGTATATCCTGCTGATCATTATATAAAAGATGAACAAGGTTTTGAAAATGTACTTAAAAAGGCTATAGATGTGGCTAAAGAAAATGATAAATTAGTTACAATTGGTATAACTCCTACTTTCCCATCAACTGGATATGGATATATAAATTTTGATAAGGAAAATTGTGTAGGAAATGATGCTTATGAAGTAATAGAGTTTGTTGAAAAGCCAAATTTTGAAGTAGCTAAAAGTTACGTAGCTTCTAATAAATACGTATGGAATAGTGGTATGTTTGTATGGAAAGTTTCTAAAATATTAGAAGACTTTAAAAGATATCTACCAAAAGTATATGATAAATTAGAAGAATTATCTAAGTATTTGGGAACTGAAAAAGAAGCACAAGCTATAAAAAGAATATATCCTACTATACCTTCTATATCTATAGACTATGGCGTAATGGAAAGAAGTAACGATGTTGTAGTTGTACCTGGAGATTTTGGATGGAATGATGTTGGGTCTTGGGATTCATTAGGTGCAATATATCCTACTGATAGTGAAGGAAACATTAAAAGAGGAGATTTTGTTACTATAGATACATCAAACTCTATAATATACTCTGATGATAAATTAATAGCTACAGTTGGAATAAATGACTTAATAGTAGTTTCTACTAATGATGCTGTCATGGTATGTAGAAAAGATAGAGCTCAAGATGTTAAAAAGATAGTAGATAGGTTAAAAGAAAAAGATAGACACGAATATATTTAAGGTTAGGAGATTGAATATGATACCTAAAAAAATACACTATGTATGGATAGGTGGACCAAAAGGAAACCTAGAAAATATATGTATAAATTCATGGAGAGAAAAATTACCAGACTATGAAATAATAGAATGGAATGAACACAATGTCGATATAGAAAAAGAAATAAAGGGAAATAAATTTTTAGAAGAGTGTTATAAGAGAAAACTTTGGGCATTTATATCAGACTATATAAGAGTTAAGAAGCTTTACGAAGAAGGTGGAGTTTATATGGATACAGATATGCAAATACTAAAAGATGTAACACATCTATTAGATAAAAATGAAGTTTTCTTTGGATACGAAAATGATGTATATGTTAGTTGCGGTATAATAGGAAGCTTAAAAGGACACAAATTTTTTAAAGATATGTTAGATTTTTATGAAAATGAAATTTTAGATGCGGATATATTTACTATACCAAAGATTGTAACTAAAGTACTAGAAACTAAGTATGAAAAAATAAATAAAAATTTATATACTAATGATATATATGTATATGATAAAGAATATTTTTACCCGTTCTATCATAATGAAGAATTTGAGTATTCATGTATAAAAGAAAATACTCATGGAATACACTGGTGGGGGAAGAGTTGGCTTAAGAAAAGAGATTACTTCTTAGAAACTAAACATTTAAGAGGAACAGACAAAGCTTTAAAATGTTCGAAAATATTTGTAAAAAACACCTTAATAAGTTTAAAAGGGAGAAAGTAAAATGACGAATTTATCAAAAAAGGTAAATATAAAAAAAATAGCTTTTACTACAGTCCTATTTTTTATTATCTTAAGAAAATATATGATATCATTTGTTGATCCAGATATAAATATAGGGGTAATTAAATCAGCTTTATTTTATTCTTCAATAGGAATATTAATGTTACTTTTTCTATTTGATAAGAAAAAAAGTATAACTGAAATTGTATTAGTTGGATCTTGTATATTACTTTATATATTAAATAGAGAAGGAGCTATATTATTAATTGTTTTATTAGCTGTATCAGCCAAACAAATAAATGATAAGTATATAGTTAAAAATTATTTGGTAATATCGGCATGTTTTTTAATAGGTGTTATATTATTATTTAATTTGTTCCCTTCACTGGAATTTAACCAAGAAGTTCACTACAGATATATAAAAAAATTAGATGAACTTGTTCCAAGAATGGATTTTGGACTAGGGAATCCGAATGCAGTATTTTACAATATGGTTACTATATATGCAGCATATATATTTTTAAGATATAAAAATTATAACAAATGGGATAGAGTAATTCTATTTGGATCTGCATTTTTTGTTTATCAAGCTACATATAGTAGAACAGGCTTTTTAACTATATTATCAGGATTAATATTTGTAGAAATAGTAAGACTGATAGATATAAAAAAAATAAAAGAACTACCAATTCTTATAAAGACATCACCAATAATACTTACCTTAGCAAGCACGGTTATTGGTACTGTATTTTATAAAAGTAATATAGTAAATAGGTTACTAGCAAGTAGACCTAAGTTTTGGAATGTATACTTATCTCAAGAAGGTAATTTTATGAAGCCTTTTGGAAATTCATATAGTTATGCTATAAAGTCTTCTAATCCATTAGATAGTTCTTATGTATATATAATTAGTGTACTAGGAGTAGTTGCTTGTGTATTATTTATGTATTTGATGTATAAAGGAATAGAAAGTTTTATAGAAAAAGATAAAAAAGCATATTTAGTAGTTTTATTTATATTTTTAATATACTCTTTTGCAGAAAATATACTATTAGAAGCTTCATATAGTTTTGCAATAGTATTACTAATAAAAGAAGTAATATTAAATGACAAAAGAGAGATAGACTTATGGAAAAGGAAAAGTAGGAGGTAGTAATGTTAATATCATTAATAATGCCAACGTTAAATAGATATGATGATATATACTTACTTATGGATAGTTTAGAACATCAAACTTACAAAAACTTTGAACTTATAGTAGTAGACCAAAACGATAATAACAAAGTTAAAGAGATAGTTGATAAATACGTTGATAAGTTAGATATAAAGTATATAAAAAGCGATAAAATAGGGCTAAGTTACAATAGAAACATAGGTATAGATATGGCCAAAGGGCAAGTTATAGGTTTCCCTGATGATGACTGTGTTTATGAATATGATACATTAGAAAAGGTTATAAACTTTTTCAATGAAAATAAAGAATATAAAATATATAGCTGCAAGACTATGGATTCAAATAAAGTTGATGCATTCAAGAAAATGTATGATGGAACTTGTGATATAAGTAGTTTAAATGTATTAGATACTATAACTTCAATAACTTTCTTTATTAACTTTGATGGTTCCAAATACACTAGATTTGATGAAAAGCTAGGTGTAGGAGGAGAGTTTGGATCTGGAGAAGAGATAGACTATATACTAGATTTAATAAATAAAGGATTTAGAGGGCGATATTTTGGTGATGACATAATTTATCATCCAGCAAAGAAGCACTCTAAATCAAAAGAAAAATACCAAAGAGATTTCAACTATGGTAGAGGGTTTGGTGCATTGTGTAAAAAGCAAATAGTATACAGAAAAGACTATAAATTTTTAAAAGTAATGACATCTAAATTAGTAAGAAATGTAGGCGGATTTGTTCTAAGTTCAAATAGAGACTATCATAGTGCTACTATAAAAGGTAGATTAAATGGATTTAGACAGTATAAGAAATAGTGAGGAAAATACTTTATGGATAAGATTAAATTTTTGATAAATATGGTAGTTGCATTTATATTATATCCATTTAATAAAAATAAGTTTAAGGGTAAAAATATTTGGCTTATAGGTGGACATGCAGGAGATATATACAATGACAACTCAAAATTCTTTTATGAATATATGTTAAAAAATCACAAAGATGTAGACATATATTGGGTTATAAATAAAGAAAGTAAGGTATTTGATAAAATACCAGGAAAGAAATTAATAAGAGGAAGTGTGAAAAATTATTTACACTATTATAATGCAAAAGCTATAGTATTTTCTCATGCACCTTCAGCAGATATAGCACCATATAATTTTGTTATTCCAGTACTTAATGCCTTCCACAAAAATACAGTTAAAGTTTACTTAAATCATGGTACAATAAGCTTTAAGAAGAGAAAGCCTATGGATGGTAGATTAAAAAATATTATAGATAATCTTTTAAAAAGCTACAATGTAGTAACTGCAAGTTCTGAGTTTGAAGAAAATGTTATGGTTAATGAATGGGGTATGGATAAAGATAATGTATGTATAGTAGGAAATGCTAGATATGATAATCTTCCAACTAATGAAAATGCTCAAACTAGAGATATATTATATACTCCAACTTGGAGAGACTGGATAAAGTTTGATGGTGAAAACTTTACAAAAAGTGATTACTTTATAAATATAATGAACTTTTTAAATGATGAAAAGTTAAATAAAATTTTAGAAGAAAAAGATGTTAATATAAAGTTTTACCTACATCATCTTATGCACGAATTTATAGATGATATAAGAGAAAATATAACTGGAAAAAGAATTATATTTTTAGATAAGGGTGTAACTTTAGCTGATGAAATAAGAAAATCATCTGCAAACATAACTGATTACTCAAGCGTAGCTATAGATTTTTTATATATGAATAGACCAATACTTTTTTATCAATTTGATATAGATGAGTATAAAGAAAAAATAGATTCATATATAGATTTAGATAATGAAATGTTTGGTTCTCTAGCTTATACTAAGGATGATGCTGTAAATAAGCTTATAGAAATTATTGATAATGATTTTGAAATTCTAGAAAGTCAAAAAAATGAAAGAAATAAGTTTTTCAGATACAATGATAATAAGAACTGTGATAGAATATACAGCGCGATAGTAAATAAAATTAATAAATAATATAAATGATGAGGAAGATAATATGAAGAAGAACTTAGTATCTATAATTACTCCCATGTATAATTCTGAAAAATTTATCGAAAAAACCATAGAATCAGTACTAAATCAAACATATGAAAATTGGGAAATGCTAATAGTTGATGACTGTTCAACTGACAATAGTTCAGACATAGCAAAATCTTATGCACAAAATGATAGTAGGATAAAATATATAAGGACTAAGAATAATCAAGGTGTTTCACATGCTCGTAATATTGCGCTAAAAAATGCAGAGGGACAATTTTTAGCCTTTTTAGATAGTGATGATATATGGAATAAAGATAAACTTAAAAAGCAAATAAGCTTTATGGATAAAAATAATTATGCAATAACCTTTACTGCATACGAGCTTATAGATGAAAATAATGATCGATTAGATAAAGTAATAAACGTTCCTAAAAGTGTTGATTATAGCACTTTGTTAAAAGGAAATGTATTAGGATGCCTTACAGTAATAATAGACAAATCAAAGTTGAACTTTGAAATCCAAATGAGTGGTGTAAGACATGAAGATTATGTATTATGGTTAGCTATATTAAAGAGTGGTCATATGGCTCATGGTTTAAATGATGTTTTAGCTTTATATAGAAAGTCTAGTACTTCTCTTAGTGGAAATAAGATAAAATCTGCTATGTGGACATGGAATATATACAGAAAGGTTGAAAAAATACCACTTCATAAATCTATATATTACTTTATAAACTATGGCATTAATGGAATCAAAAAAAGCTAGTAGGAAAGGACGACTTAATTAATGTATAAATATAGATTTACTATATTTACTCCAACATACAATAGAGGTTATATATTAACTAAATTATATAACGATTTAAAAAATCAAACATTCAAAGATTTTGAGTGGTTAATTGTAGATGATGGAAGTACTGATAATAGTGAAGAATTGATAAATAAATTTAAAACTGAAAATATATTAAATATAAATTATATAAAAAAGGAAAATGGTGGTAAGCACACTGCTATAAATACTGGAGTTAAAAATGCATGTGGAGAATTATTTTTTATTGTCGATAGTGATGATGGGCTTGTAAATGATTCGCTGCAAGTTATAGTTGATGAATGGAATAGTATTGAAGATAAAACTAACTTAAGTGGAGTAGTAGGACTTTGTGAACATACAAATGGTGAGATAGTAGGAACTAAGATGCCTGAAGAACATCAAATTTGCCACTTTGCAGACTTATACTTTAAATATAATGTAAAAGGCGATAAAAGTTTAGTACTTTTAACTGATGTAATAAAAAAGTATCCTTTTCCAGAACGAAAAGAAGTAAATTTTTTGCCTGAGAGTGTAGTATGGCATGAAATATCAAAAGACTATAAGGTCAAATGTATAAACAAAACAATGATAATAAGAGATTATTTAGATGATGGATTAACTCAAAATATTATGAGCAAAAGTTCTTTAAAAGGAAGAGCCTTAGAATTTTTATACTTAATAAACCAAAATACTTACCAAATAAGTAAGTATCCATATATGTGGTTAAAAAACTATATAAATTTAGCTAGATATTCATTGTTATCAGAAAGTAGCTACTTTAAAGAGATAAATAAATTATTTGATAAATGTATGTATATAATGTTATTCCCATTAGGATACTTAAAATTTGCTAAATCAAAGAAACTAATAGCTAAATAAACTTAATCAGTATAGTAGTATCATAAATGCTATACAAGGGAGAGTACAAATTATGAATGAACATTTAGTATCGATAATTACTCCTGTATATAATGCAGAAAAATTTTTATCGGACACGATAGAATCAATAAAAAATCAATCATATAAAAATTGGGAACTTTTATTAGTAGATGACTGCTCAAATGACAACTCATCAAGTATAATAAAAGAATTTCAAAAAAATGATGATAGAATAAAATATATAAAGCTTGAAAAAAACTCCGGTGCATCTGTAAGTAGAAATACAGGTATCAAAAATGCAAAAGGTAGATTTATAGCTTTCGTTGATAGTGATGATTTATGGGAACCAAATAAACTAGAAGTTCAAGTGAATTATATGCTAAAAGAAAACAGAGGATTTACATTTACATCATATAGATATATGAGAGAGGATGGAGCAAAAACTAATAAAATAGCTAAGGCCCCATATAAGATAAACTATGAAGGTTTACTTAAAAATACTATAATAGGATGTTCTACAGTAGTTGTAGATAGAGATATTGTTGGAGATTTTGATATGCCTTTAGTTAGAAGAGGACAAGATACTGCAACATGGTTAAAGTTACTTAGAAAAGAAAAATATGCCTACGGAATAGAACAAGATTTAGTTAATTATAGATTAGTAGGAGACTCCTTATCTAGTAATAAAATAAAAGCATTAAAAAGAACTTGGAATACATATAGAAATGTAGAAAATTTAGGAATAGTAAAAAGTTCATATGTATTTTGTTTTTATGTATTTAATGCAATAAAGAAAAGAATGTAGTTTTACGAATATGAAGCATACTCGTTGGCGAAAGTTTATCGCCCACACAGTGGCTTAAAACGAATGAATATGAGTTTTTGGAGGAGATAGGCATGAAAATTGCTATAGCTGGAACGGGATATGTAGGCCTAGTAACAGGGGTGTGTTTGGCTGAAGTAGGAAATCCCAATGTAGTATGTGTTGATATAGATGAAAAAAAATCGAACGTATGAAATCGGGAATATCGCCTATATATGAAGAAGGTTTAGAGGAGCTTATGATTAAAAATTATGAGCTTGGTAAAATAGACTATACAACAAATTATAAAAGTGCTTATGAAGATGCAGATGTTATAATGATAGCGGTTGGAACCCCTGAAAGAAGTGATGGTTCAGCTAATTTAGATTATATAAAGCAAGTAGCTAAACAAGTAGCACAAACTATAACTAAAGATACTTTAGTAGTAATTAAATCAACTGTACCTATTGGAACTAATGATGAAATTGAAAAATATATAAGAAAAAATTTAGTACATAATGTAGTAGTTGAACTTGCATCAAATCCAGAGTTTTTATCACAAGGAACTGCTGTAAAAGACACTTTATATGCATCTAGAATAGTAATAGGTGTTGAAAGTGAATGGGCAAAAGATATATTAGAAGAAATATATGCACCATTTAATCAACCAATAGTGGTTACTAATAGAAATAGTGCAGAAATGATAAAGTATGCATCAAACGATTTTTTAGCCCTTAAAATATCTTTTATGAATGATATAGCGAATCTTTGTGAAATAGTAGGAGCAAATATCGAAGATGTAGCTAAAGGAATGAGCTATGATGATAGAATAGGAGATAAGTTCTTAAAAGCAGGTATTGGATATGGAGGATCATGTTTTCCTAAAGATACAAAAGCTCTTCATTGGTTATCGAACTACAATGGATATGAACTTAAAACTGTAAAAGCTGCAATAGAAGTAAATGAGGCTCAAAAACTTAAATTAGTAAGACAAGCATCTAAGCTAATTGATAGCTTTAATGGAGTAAAAGTAGCAATACTAGGACTTACCTTTAAGCCAGGAACTGACGATTTAAGAGAAGCACCTTCTATACCTAATATTAAGTATTTAATAGAAAGAGGAGCTAATGTAGTAGCATATGATCCTATAGGTATAGAAAATACTAAAAAGATTTTTAAAGATACTATATCTTATACAGAAAGCATAGATGAAGCAATAGAAGGTGCTGAAATTTGCTTTATAATGACAGAATGGAAAGACATAGTAGATTATGACTTATCTAAATATAAGGATAAAATGAAAAGAGCGTTATTATTTGATGGAAGAAACTGCTATAGATTAGATAAAATGAAAAATTTAGGAATTGAATATTATTCTATAGGTAGATAATAATGATTTAAAATAAAGCTTAGTTAATAAAACTTAAACTTATTAGCTAAGCTTTATTTATTAAATAATAAAAGTAGAATAAGTTTAAATGTAAGATAATACAGCATGTTAATGAGTTACAAAAAAGTAACATATTTTGAATATTCGCATATAATAATTTTATTTAAATTTAGTCTTGAAATTATATAATATGATTAAAATATTGAAAAAAATGTAAAAATATACTAAAATTATATTATCTAGAATTTTAAGGGGGGAATTATGGGAATAAAAAAGAGGCAATTTACTAAAAATGTATTACCTAAAGTAATTACTATAACAATGCTTTCAAGTTTTATTTATATAGGGCAAAATTTAGAAACATCTTATGCACTTCCTAAAGAAACTGTTTTATCACAGTCTTATACAAGATCTAACACTCAAACAGGTAAAATCAAGCCATGTGACTATTTAAATATTAGAAGTGGAGCAAGTACCAAACATTCTATTGTAGGAAAAGCGTACACTAATGAAACTGTAAATATATTAGAGAAAGGTAGCAATGGATGGTATAAAGTAAAGCTATCAAATGGAGTAGTAGGATGGGCTAGTGGTTCATACATAAATATTCAAAATTCTAATACAACTATCAATACTAATACAAACATATCTAAAGTAGATAAGACTATAGATATAGCAAAAAAACAAATGGGCAAACCGTATAAATGGGGAGCTGGAGGACCTAGTGCATTTGATTGTTCAGGACTTACTTCATATGCATATAAAAATGGAGCAAATGTAAAGTTACCAAGATCGTCAAGAGAGCAAGCTAAAGTTGGCAAGTCAGTTAGTAAAAAAGACTTAAAAGCTGGAGACTTACTATTCTTCTCATCTGCAGGAAATGGTATAAATCACGTGGGTATTTATATAGGAGATTCTAAGATGGTACACTCTCCAAGACCTGGTGAAAATGTTAAAATCGATAAGATTAACTCAGGATACTATTCAAGAACATATGTAAGCGCAAAACGTATATTATAATATATGAAGCAGTAGATTTATTATCTACTGCTTTTTATATTTTATTAATTTCAAATTGTATCAAATATTTATCAACTTTTATCATTTGACTAGAATATTTTGTTTATGTATACTCTATATTGTAACACTTTGTAGAAAATATAAGAAATTTGATGGGGGGAAGCAATGAGGAAATTAAAAATATTAATGTTATCGCTAGTTATGATATTTACAGCACTTAGTTTAGATACATTTGCAGCGAGCAATGAAGAGATGAGAGCTGCTTGGGTATCTACAGTTTACAATATGGACTGGCCTAAGACAAAGAACAATCAAACTCAGCAAAAGAAAGAGTATACAGATTTATTAGATAAGTTAAAGAGTACGGGAATAAATGCAGTAGTAGTGCAAGTAAGACCAAAGGCAGATGCCTTATACCAATCAAGTATAAATCCATGGTCAGATGTATTAACTGGAACGCAAGGCAAAAATCCAGGATATGATCCATTACCATTTCTAATAGATGAAGCTCATAAAAGAGGTATGGAGTTTCATGCATGGTTTAATCCATATAGAATAACAACATCAGGTACTGACACAAGTAAATTAGCTTCAAACCATCCAGCAAGATTAAATCCAGGTTGGGTATTAAACAATGGAAAATCATTAATATACAATCCAGGATTACCAGAAGTTAGAAAACATGTAGTAGACACTGTATCTGAAGTAGTAAGAAAGTATAATGTAGATGGAGTACATTTTGATGACTATTTCTATACAGGTGGAATAAACGATGATGATGCATATAATAAATATGGAAATGGAAAAGATAGAGGTGACTGGAGAAGAGAAAATGTAAATACTTTATTAAGAGAAGTTAAGTCATCTATTAAAAGTATAAAGTCAAATGTAAGGTTTGGAGTTAGTCCAAGAGGTATATGGAGAAATAAAGGAAATGATTCAACAGGTTCAGATACTAGTGGAGCTGAAAGTTACTCATATGATTATGCAGATACAAGAGCTTGGATAAGACAAGGTTTAGTTGATTATATTACTCCTCAGGTATATTGGCCAATAGGAACAAAAGCTGCTGATTATTCAAAGTTAATTCCTTGGTGGGCTAATGAAGTAAAAGGAACCAATGTTGATTTATACATAGGGCAAGGAGTATATAAGCAAGGAGAAGCAAGTAACTCTAACCAAAACATAGCGGCAGAAATAAAAGATCAAATAAATTTAAATAGAAAATATAGTGAAGTAAAAGGTAGTATATATTTCTCAGCAAGAGATATTATAAGAAATACTAAACTACAAGAAGATATGAAAAATTTATACATAAATAATCCAATACCTTCTGTTCCAGTTAAAAAACTTGAAGGAGAAAGAAGATTTGATACAGCAGTTAAAATAAGTAAAGAAGGGTGGAATGATGGTTCAGATACTGTAGTTCTTACAAGTGCATACTCTTTAGTTGATGGGGTAACTGCAACACCACTTGCAACTACTAAAAATGCACCAATATTACTAGTAGATAAGAACAATGTACATGAATCTACTAAAGCTGAACTACTTAGATTAAAGCCTAATAATATAATAGTAATAGGCGGAAATGCTGTAGTTAATAATAATATAGTAAGTGAAGTTAAAAGTACACTCCCAAGTGCTAATGTAAATAGAGTAGGTGGATTAAATAGATATGAAACATCACTTAATGTAGCTAAAGAAATAAGTAAAACTCAGGATATAAACAAAGTATACATAGCTGGTGGAATAGGAGAAGCTGATGCATTATCAATTGCTTCTAAAGCTGGTGAAGATAAGCAACCAATAATATTATCAAATAAAGATAGTTTAAATAATGACACTTATGAATGGTTAAAAAGTAATCACTTACAAGATGCTTACTTTATAGGTGGAGAAACAGTTTTAGGAAATTCTGTTGTAAATAAAATAAACTCTATAACTACTAACAATATAGTAAACAATAGAATTTATGGACAAAATAGATATGAAACTAATGCTAAAGTAATGCAAAAATTCTATACAAATAATAATTATAATTCAGTACTTGTAACAAAAGGTGATATATTAGTAGATGCATTAGCTGCCGGACCTTTAGCATCAAAACTTAAATCTCCAATAGTATTAGGAGGAAATAGCATTAATTCAACTCAAAAGACAGTTTTAGAACCAAGATCTACTAACTTAGTATATCAAGTTGGTGGAGGCATTAACCAAAATACATTTAATAGTATTTTAAACTTATTAAAATAGTTTATAATTAAAAAAGGTATGAAATTAGAAGTTAAATTCTATTTCATACCTTTTAATATTTATTTTAATTTTTCATTGTCTTTAGGCATTATGTTTTTAAATATAAAATCGTGAAGTATGTCTAGTGTATCTGGTTTAAATTGTAAAACCCAACCAGCTTTTCCTAATATTCCACCTTTACTATGAACATCATCATCAATAGGGAATTCCATTTGTTTTATACTAAGGTCTCCTATACTTAAAACTTTTCCACCAAGAGCAAGTATTTGAGTTGGTTTCATGTTAGTTTTAACATATGGAAGTATTGTATCAACTAAATTAGGATATTTAGTAATAGGTAAATCATTAACTCCACTTATTAAACCTTCAATAACTTCTCTTTGTCTTCTATCTCTTTCCATTGCAGTATCATTTTTTCTAATACGAGAGAATGCTAAAGTTTGATATCCATTTAAAGTTTGTTTTCCAGCGCTATTTACATATTCTATAGAACCTTTGTCAGAACTTTCATTCCAAGCATATGTCTCAGGTATAAATTTGTTTAACTCTTTTAATTCATCTTTCTTAACTTCGACGCTAACTCCGCCTAATGCATCAACTATATCCATGAAAGAGAAAAAGTCAACTACAGCATAGTTTTGTATATCTAAATCAAAGTTTTTTTCTATAGTTTCAGTTAATAAGTTTATTCCTCCATATACGTAGGCATGAGTAAGTTTTTGCTTTCCATGTCCTGGTATATCAACATAAGAATCACGGGCTAATGATGTAAGCTTAAGACTTTTGTTTTTATTGTCTACAGTAAGTATCATCATAGCATCAGATCTTGAATTTTTTTCTCCAGGTCTACCATCTGTTCCAGCTAATAATATGTTAGTTATGCCCTTCTCATTTTTAAAGTTTAAATTATCTAATATAGATTGATCTGCACTAGAGTCATGTATAGAATTTAATTTAAAATAAACATATCCAAAAGCGGCAGCAGGGAAGGCTAATACTAAAACGATTAAAAGTATAACAAGCCTTTTTAACCCTTTATTGCTTTTTTTCGACAAATTAATCCCTTCTTTCTTGTTTTTTTTCAATGATATACATTTTATTATATTAAAATATACAAATATATTCAATAGAATATGTATTACAAAAAAAATACAATGAATATATAACAAAAACTTTGCACTATTCATATTAAATAATATACACAAAATTGAATTTAGTGATGTATCTAAAATAACATTAACTATGAATAGGAGGATGCTTATGCTATCCATAAATAAATATGTGATAGAAGATGAAGGTAAATTGGTTAGGTACAACATAAACTATCCAGTTATTAAACATGAAGAAAATAATATTATTAAACATATAAATCAAGCAATATATGAAGATATAAAAGCTTTTAAAGACATAATGCGCTATGAAATAGATAATTGTATGTTTAGAATTAGCGATCATATATTTCATGCAGTTACTGAATATAGAGTAACTTTTAATCAAAATAATATTATTAGTATACCTATAGAATTCTCACAATTAATAGGATTATACGATATAACTTATGTAAATTCTTATAATTATGATATAAGTTTAGAAAAAGAAATTAAATTAAGAGATATATTTAAACAAGATGTTAATTATATAGATTTAATTAATAATAAAATATTAGAGATTATTGAAAATACAGAAGAAATTTGTGAAAGTATAGATGATAATGAAATTGTTTATAGCTATGAAAATGATGGTGAATCACTCTATAGCTATGATGATTTTTTAGGTATCGATAATAATCAAGTATTTTATATTGAAGAAGACGGAATTACAGTTTCATTTTCTAGTTATGAAATGAGTAAAAGGTGTTCTTATTTTACAGAATTTAAAATTTTATTTGAAGAATACAAAGATTATTTAAGTGAATATACAATAAATAATATATGCAAAACAAATTAATTTAAGAGGGGGGATATATATGAAAGAATTACAAAGGTATGATAGAGAAAAAGCAGTAGATTATGCTCAAAGATGGGCATTATCACATAATCCAGCATATGCAAATTACGAAAACTATGGTGGAGACTGTACTAATTTTATATCTCAGGCTATAAAAGCTGGAAACATACCATTTGATAATGATGGAACTGATGTGCTAAAAAAATGGTACTGGTATAGTGAATATTCAAGGACACCTACATGGACAGCAGCAGAACCATTTTACAAATATATAATAGGAAATAACAATGAAAATACTCAAAACTTTGGTATATATGCAAGGCTAGCTAATTATAATGAGCTTGAGCTAGGAGATATAGTTCAGCTTGTATATGAAGGCAGAGCATATCATACTATGATAGTTACAGATATAATTTTAGAAGGAGAGTATTTAATTGATTATCTTATAAGTCAACACACATATGATTTACTTAATTACCCATTAAGTTTAAAAGAAGGAGAAAGAAGATATATAAAAATATTAGGATATTATAATTGGTAAAACTCGCGTTGCTCGTGTCGCCCACACGTGGCTCAAAGATTCGCTTCGCTCATGTCGCCAACGATATGACACTTGAGCAATGTATTGGCGAGTTATTTCGACTTCGCTCGATCACATCCGTTGCTCAAAATTAACTTTTAAAGGCTATTAATTAAACATTTAATTAATAGCCTTTCTCAATTTTAGCTAAAATAATTAAAATAGTATATAATAAGGGAGAGCAAAATTTAAACTAACAAAAATCAGGAGTGAAAATCATGATAAAATTAATAGCCACAGATATGGATGGAACTTTATTAAATGATAAAAATGAAATAAGCAAAGATTTTTATAAAGTGTTTGAAGAATTAAAAAAGAAAGATGTAATATTTGCAGCTGCAAGTGGAAGACAATATTATAATCTATTAAAAAGATTTGAAGATGTAGCTGATGATATGATGTTTATCGCTGAAAATGGAACTTTCGTAATGTATAAAGGAGAAGAATTGTTACTAAATGCGTTAGATAAAGAAGTAGCAAGAGAACTTATAAAAATAGGAAGAACCATAGAAGGTGCATATGTTATATTATGTGGTAAAAAATCGGCATATATAGAAAGTACTGATGAAAGGTTTATAGAAGAGACAGAAAAGTATTATGAAGAATATAAAATCGTAGATGATTTAACTAAAGTAGAAGATGATATATTAAAAATAGCAATATGTGATTTTTTAGGTTCTGAAACCAATAGTCATAATTATTACAAAGATTATAGAGGTAAATTACAAGTAAGTATTTCTGGAGCTATTTGGTTAGATATAATGGCAAAAGGAGTAAATAAAGGAGTAGCTATAAATAAACTTCAAGAACTGTTAAATATAGCACATGAAGAAACAATGGTATTTGGAGATTATTTAAATGACTTAGAAATGATGGGAAGTGCATATCATAGTTATGCTATGGAGAATGCTCATGATGACTTAAAGAAAGTAGCAAGATTTAGAGCTAAGAGAAATACTGAAGATGGAGTAATAGATAAAATAAGAGAAGTATTTGAATTATCATTATAATGAAAAGAACCTACTTTATACTAAAAGTAGGTTTTTCTATTATTTTTCGATTTGTACATTTATTTTTCCAAGATTTTTACTGCCCTTAGATTTTATATTAACAATAGGAATTTTTTTACTAGTTATTTCTTTATTTTCTAATTTTATATCTTCAAAACTAACATTATTAACTCCAATAGCACTAAAATCACTAGTAGCTATACTTTCATCAATTAATTTATTATCTTTAATCGTTGAGACACCTCTAGTAATTACATAACCATCATTTTCATTTTTAGATATACTTAAAGTTATAAAAATATCTTCTTTTCTTTTATCGTTTTGTTCAGGGCTATATAGCTCTCCTAAATCTAAGCTACCATTATCAGATTCTAGGCTGAATTTAAATGTATACTTATCATGGGATGGATTTTTAATTATATAACTTATATTATACATCATATCAGAAGTCATTTTTTCATTATTTTTAATATCATTTATATTAATTTTTTCTAATTTTTCATTAGATTTTGAGCATCCCGTTGTAAAAAATATAATAGTACATAAGCATAAAATAATTTTATTAAACTTTTTCATTTGTTCTCCTTTACTTAATAGAATAAATAATATTAACTATTAATCTATAGTATTTTTCTATTTCATTTGTAAAAATTTCATTAATATCATATAGTATTTGTATTATTTTACTTTTTATACAATTTATAGGAATTAAAAGTTTGTAAATTATTAATAAAGAGTACTTCTCTAATATTTTTATTATTATTTAAATAATCTTTAACATCTAAATTATAATACCTTGGATCTACAACATGAATTTTACTATAATCGTTTGTTAAAAAAGGTATAAAGCTATGAGCATAAGAATCTTTAAAAATTAGTATCTCACTAAGCTTACTTGAGTTTCCTTCAATAACTGCAAAGCCTGGATCACCATGAAGGAAATATTGATACTTATTTTTACCATTTAATTTATCTTCATCATAAAGAGTGTTAAAAGTTTTACTAAAATCCATACTCATTTTAAAGTTATTATAGTTTTTATAAGCAGATACAGCGTCACCTTTTATTTGAGGTAGTATTGCTTTTGAATAATAGGTTCCATAAAAATTATCTGCAACTTTATAATAATTGCTATATAATTTATTATCTAGATTATTATTATACATATCATCATAAGTTATTTTAGCACCAAGTTGTGTCCAGTGATGGTCAGTATTAAAGTATATATATTTATCTTTATTTTTACTCAGTATATTGTAAGGAGTATAAAAACTAAGTTTTGATAAATTAGAATTTATATTTTCTTCAATATAATTAAGTGAAGATTTTTGATTGTCAGTATATGACCAAGAAGGAAGTAAATCTTCATAAAAAGCTATTGATGTAGGTATTACCATTAATTTAGAGTTAATATTATAATTATCATAAAGATATTTAGATATATTTATTGTCTGGGAAATATTTTTATCTATATTATCTTTATTAAAGATAAATTTTTCCATAAGACGACCATTTTTACCTATATAAATATCTCTAAATTCACGATTTCCAATAGTATAATTGTACATATTCTTTAATTTAATAAAATCTGTCCTAAATGGAAATTGATCTGAAGTATAATTATCAAAGTTTTTCATAAATCTTTTACTTTTTATGCTGGGAAGAGAAAACTCAGGGAATTGAGTTAGCACTTTATTTTCAATTTCATTTATTTTTTTATCAGGAGTAGCTAGAGTAATAATAGGAACTATAAAAATAGAGCCAAAGAAAAATATAATAGTAATATATTTTAAAATATTAGATTTAAAATTTTTTGATAATGAGCTGTTAAAAGCTAATTTTTTATTCATAAGTTACTATCCTTTCTTTAAAATCTAAAATATAAAAATGGATTAAATGAAGAATCCACTAAAAATGCACAAGAAATAGTAAAACCAAATATTAAGACTATGGATCTAATATATATATTTTTATCTAATACATTTTTTATAATAGGTGTTGAAGCTATCATAGAAAGTATTAGAAGTAATATATTAGGAACTAAGTAATAATAAAAATGTTTATCAACAAAACTATTGTTTATATTAAACATAGCATTTAAATAATTAAAAATATCCTTAAAATTAGGAATATCAAATATAACAAAGCTAACTATTACTAAAAATAAAACATATAAATGTCTTAATAGTTTAGGAATATTATCAAGTACCTTAAGTAAAAACAACTTTTCCAAAACTAAAATAAATCCAAAATAAAGCCCCCATAAAATGAAATTAAAGCTAGCTCCATGCCAAAGTCCAGTTAAAAACCATACAACAAAAATATTAAAAAACCACCTAGATTTTTTGCATCTATTTCCACCAAGAGGAACATAAACATAGTCTTTAAACCATACTCCTAAAGAAATATGCCATCTTCTCCAAAACTCTGTAATTGATTTTGATACATAGGGGAAATTAAAGTTGTCTAAAAAATCAAATCCAAAAATTTTACCAAGACCTATTGCCATATCAGAGTACCCAGAAAAGTCAAAGTATATCTGAAGTGTAAAACATATAATTCCAAGCCAAGCAGTTAAGTTTGAAAGTGAACTAAAAGGAGTAGTTTTTATACTAGTCCAAATAAATCCAAGGTTATTAGCAAGTATTATTTTTTTAGATAGACCGATTATAAACCTATAGATACCTTCATAAACTTTATCTATATTATGAGTCCTATTATTTAAATCTTTACATATATCAGAGTATCTAACTATTGGACCTGCCACAAGCTGAGGAAATAATGTAACAAAAGTAGCTAGAGAAATAATACTTTTCTGAATGGGTGCATCATTTCTATAAACATCTATAGTATAGGACATAGTTTGAAATGTATAAAAGCTTATTCCAATAGGGAGAGTTATTTGAAGTAAAGGTATATTTGTATTTAAAGTGTTGTTTAAGATTGATATAATAAAATCGCTGTACTTGAAAAATCCAAGTAAGCTTAAATTTATAATAATAGATGAAATTAAAGTAAGTTTAGCTTTAAATGTTCCTCTATTATTATAAATTATCAAAGCATGTATATAATCTGAAATACACGAAAGTACCATAATAAATATATAAATTGGTTCTCCATAAGAGTAAAAAATCAAACTAAAAATTAGAAGAATAAGATTTTTAAACTTATAAGGAGATAAAAAATAGCAAATTATTACTAATGGTAAAAAATAAAATAAAAATGTTATACTGCTAAAAACCAATATATCACCAACTTTCAATTTTATTTGATATATAGTAAAAGACCTTTTTAATAAAAGGTCTTTTACTATATGTTGATAATGAAAAACTAATAATTTAATTTTTCATATATAATTATTTTATTACTTCAAGTATTTTTGCTTCAATATCCTTTGCATTAGAAGTAGCTATAAAGTAAACATAGTTACCTTTGCTTTCTAGTATAGAATTAGAAACGGCTGTAGCATTTTCTTCTCCACCGTATCCGTCAGCAAACATTCTTAAAGAATTTTCTTTATAATCTTCAATGGCTGATTTGATTTTTTCAACATCGTCAGTTTTAACTACAATTACATCTTGTAATTTTACATTTATCATAGCTTGTAGTGCAAAACCTTCTTTAATATTATCCTTTACTTTTTCAAAAGCATGAAATTCTTTAGCATCAGTATCTGAAACTGGTGTGATAGGTAAAAGAGTTTCATTATTGACAGCTTTTTTTATGTCTTCAACAGCAATATCTTTAACGTCAGACTTAGAAGAACATCCAACTAATCCAATTGATAATAAAACTGAAAATAAAACTAACAATTTTTTCATAATTCTACCTCCTAGTAAGACTCTATATTATATGCAATTTTTAAAATAAATATAATTACAATAATTTACATAATAGTCTACTATTAAATAATATAAAAATCAATGTGAAAATAAGAACTATACATATTATTTGATAAAATAAGAGTATTATTCCTAAAAAATGTAAATAATTCCTAGTGAAAGAGGTGTATATATATGAGAATACCAAAGCACGTAGGTATAATACCTGATGGAAATCGTAGATGGGCACAAAATCAGGGAATGACTAAGGAAATGGGATATGATAATGGTTTAGACCCAGGACTAGATGCATATAGAGCATGTAGGGATATGGGGGTTGATGAAGTTACATTTTATGGATTTACAACAGATAATACTAAAAGACCATCTTATCAGACAGAGGCTTTTACTAAAGCTTGTGTAGATGCAGCAAATATGCTAGTAAATGAAGGAGCGGCCCTTTTGGTAATGGGAAATACTAAATCTCCTATGTTTCCAAAAGAATTGTTGCCTTATACAAAGCGTATAGAGCCTAAAGATGGTCAAATTAAAGCAAATTTACTAGTAAATTATGGATGGCATTGGGATTTAAATACTCTAGCTGATGCACAAAATGTAAATAAAAATAACATACAAGAAAATATACAATCATTTGATATATCTAGATTGGATTTAATAATAAGATGGGGTGGAAGAAGAAGATTAAGTGGATTTTTACCAGTTCAATCTATTTATGCTGATTTTTATGTAGTAGATGAATACTGGCCAGACTTTAATAAAAATCATATATCGCAAGCTTTTGATTGGTTTAATACCCAAGATATAACATTAGGAGGATAAAGTTGTAATAATATAGAAAACTATAGGCTTAAAATGTTGAAAAATGCCTTCTAGGATGTTAAAATACAAATATATTCTAAAAGTAAATAAATCCTAGAAAGGTGAAAATATGTCAGGCAGAAAGAATAGTAATAATAGAAGAAGAAAAGTTAAGCCTAAAAAAGAAAATTAAATAAAAAGAAAATAATGATATTAATTTGTTTTTTAGGACTTTTTATATTTGGAATAACAAAAATTACACCTGGAGTAAGCCAAGCTATAAAAGATAAGGAAGAAAAGCTAGCAGCAAAAGCAGAAGATATAAAAGCAGCAGAAAAGCAATTTGAATTATCAGATGAGAAGAAAGAAAGCCTAGACAAGAAATACACCATTTTAGTAGATCCAGGTCATGGAGGTCATGATAAAGGAACACAAGATGGCACTCGTAAAATATATGAAAAAGATGTGGCATTAGAAATTGGTAAAAAAGTTGCAGCTAAACTATCAAAGCAAAATGATGTCCAAGTTATAATATCTAGAACAGAAGATAAATTCATCAGCTTAGAAGATAGAGTTAAAATGGCAAATGTACAAAAGGTAGACGCTTTAGTATCAATACATCTAAATGCTGAAGGTGGTGGAACTACCGCCAATGGAATAGAAACATATTATAGAACCGGAGCAAATGATGGCTCTGATAAGCTAGCAAAGAAAATACAGGAAACAATTGCTTCTTATATTGCTATAAAAGATAGAGGCACTCGAGAAGATATATATAAAGTGATAAAAGATACTCGTATGCCAGCTGTTTTAGTTGAGTGTGGTTTTTTAACAAACCCAAAAGAAGTTAAAAAATTATTAGATGAAAAATATCAAAATCAATTAGCAGATGGAATATCTCAAGGGGTATTATCATTTCTAGATGAACAATCAAAACGAACAAAAAACTGACTTTATATGTAAAGTCAGTTTTTTATTTTAAAATTATTTTATAGCTAAAGTAATAAATAAGTATACCGTATACTAAGATAGATATGGATATTTTAAATATAATTTTGAACATTGATTTTAGGACGAGCGCTAACATATAATAAAAAGTGACAAAAAATGTAAAAATATATAAATTATGGTTTTTAAAGGAGATTTTTATAAATTCATTAGGATATAGGGGAAATATTATGAAAATACATAAAAATATTAAAAATAGTATAGGGATATTTCTTATGGCATTAATTTTTATGATAGTAACTATTGTAGCAGTTTCATATACAAAAGAAATGTTGGAAAATAGTATAAATCAAAATAAAGAAAATATAAAAGAAATCACAATACAAATATCTCATAATATAGAAAGTAAAATAAATAACTACATTAGTGAGTTAAAATTTATAGGTAGCAAAGTTAAGTTTAATGATAATAAAGAACTTCAAATAAGTACAGATATATTAAATAATAAAGTTCAGTACAAAGAATTTAACAAAATTTTAGTTTTAGGACTAGACGGAAAAGGAAAAAATAACTTAGGTGAAGATGTCTTTTTTAAAAATGACGAAATTTTAGAAAGAACTACTAAGGAAAATAAACCTATTATACTACACTCTTCAAGAATCAAATCTTATGAAAATGATGTTGTTTTATATTCAGTGCCGATAGTAAATAATAATAAACTAATGGGTATCGTAATAGGTATAAATGATATGTCATCTCTAACTAAGGAACTAAAAAATGGAATATATGAAGGTAAAGGATGCTCATATATTATAAATAACTCAGGAGATATATTATTTTCTATACATGAACATAAGCTAAGAAAAAATGTATATGATTTTCTTGACAAAAACTCAGCGGATGAAATGAAAAGCTACCATGAAGGTAATGAATACTGGGAGGTAAGAGGAGAAATACATGGTAAAAAGAGTTACTTTGGATTCTCAAAAATAAATGATACTGATTGGTATATGGTAACATCAGTTCCTTCGAAAAATATACTTTTACAAATACAAGACAGTGCAAAGATTATGTTAAGTATATTAATAATGGTAATATTACTATCTTTAATTATTTGTAGCTACATAATAAAGATTCAAAAAAATAATGAGAAAAAGGTTATGGATATAGCATTTAAAGATAGCTTAACGGGGATTATAAACTATAATAAATTCGTTTCAGAAGCGGAGGAATATATTTTAAGGCAAAGAAGAAGAAAGTGTGTTCTTGTATGTTTTGATATAGACAAATTTAAACTTATAAATGATATATATGGATATAAAATTGGAGATGAAATATTAAAAATAATTTCTAATAACCTAAAGTATTATTTTAAAGGAGATATTGTCTATGGAAGACTTGGAGGAGATACATTTGGAGTACTCCTAGAAACTAAAGAAGAATTTAAAATAGACCAAATAGCGGAATTTATAAAGAAAAAAATAGGAAATATAGAAAGTACGAAGAATCTAAATTTAGAGATAAGCGTAGATTTATCTATAGGCATTTATAAAATAGAAAATGAGACAATAAATATGAAGAAGTTTATAGACAATGCAGATATGGCTAGGTTAAAGTCAAAGGAAACTAGGTATAGGGAATATGTAGTATTTGATGAAAATATGAGTAAAGAGAAAAAGAAAATTCTTCAAATGGAAAGAGATTTGTTTTTAGCAATAAGAAATAAAGAATTCTCTTTACATTATCAACCTAAATTCAATATAAACACAGGTAAAATAGTTGGTGCAGAAGCTTTAATAAGATGGATACACCCAACAATGGGAATGGTAAGCCCTATGGAGTTTATACCATTAGCAGAGAAAACTAGATTTATAAATAATATAGGTCAATGGGTATTTGATGAGGTATGTAAAAAACTTAGATCTTGGATTGATGAAGGCATAGAAGTTGTACCAATAGCAATAAATTTATCTAGAGTAGAGTTATATCAACAAGATTTAGTTGATATGCTTAGGTTTGGGATTAATAGATATAAAATTGATCCAAGATTAATTGAAATAGAAATAACTGAATCAACGGCATTAAATGACATTGAGTTTATAAATGAAAAGTTATCTGAAATAAAAACTTTAGGAATGAAGGTAGCGATGGATGATTTTGGAACAGGAAACTCAAATTTAAGTAGTTTAAAAGATATACAAATAGATGTATTAAAATTAGATAAATCTCTTTTATTAGATATTGAAAATAATGAGAAAACAGAGCTAATGCTAAAATCAATAGTAGACTTATCAAAGAATTTAAGTTTAAACACTGTATGCGAAGGTGTTGAAAATATGAGTCAGGTTGAAATACTCAAAGGTACAGGATGTGAAATAGTACAAGGATATGTATTTTCAAAACCAGTTGAAGTAGAAAAATATAAAAAACTATTATTAAGAAATAGAAATTGAAAAAGATGGATTCCCATCTTTTTTTATAATCACAACATATAAAATTAAGTGATATGTTAACAAATACTTTATAGATTCTCACATAAAGTATAAACTACATATACTAAAGTATATAAAATTGTGGAGGGAATAAGTATGAGAAATTCTACTTTCAATATATTAGCTTTTGATGGTGGAGGATTAAAAGGAACTTTAAGTATATGTATTTTAGAGAGAATTCAAAAGGATTTTTCAGAAATAGTTAGAACTACTAATATGATAGGCGGAACATCAACGGGGAGCCTAATAGCATTAGCTTTAGCTTATGGAGTAAGTCCAAGTACTATAAAAGAGTTTTATTCAGTAGAAAATTCAAAATATATATTTGATAAGTCTCA
Organism: Clostridium sp. CCUG 7971; assembly: GCF_017590215.1. Taxonomy (GTDB): domain Bacteria; phylum Bacillota; class Clostridia; order Peptostreptococcales; family Peptostreptococcaceae; genus Faecalimicrobium. Next base: position 15,924 of record NZ_JAFFPK010000003.1, on the reverse strand, counting down.
TTCAGAAATGATAAGACCTAAATATAATAATGATCATTTAAAAGAAGTTTTATTAGAAATATTTCCTATAGATTTAAAATTAAAGGATTTAGGGAAATTAGTAGTTATACCAAGTTTTTATATAGGAAATGAAAGTAGCTCATGGAAGCCGATTTTTTATAATAATATACCAAACTCACCAACAGAAGATGCAAGGGTAATAGATGTAGCTATGAGCAGTAGTGCAGCTCCAGTGTTTTTTCCAACATATAAATACCATATAGATGGAGGGATAATAGCAACAGACCCAAGTTTATCATGCATATTATATGCTATGGGAAAAGAGTTAGATAAGAAGGGATCTGATATGAGACTTTTATCAATTGGGACTGGATATAACCATAATAGTATAAAAGAAGACACAACTTCATGGGGTGCAATAGATTGGATAATGAGCAAAAATCCAGACCTTCCTATAATAGAAGTAACTTTAGAGGGAAATTCTCAAACTAGTCAAATATTTTCAAAGAAACTATTAGAAGATAATTATCATAGAATAAATCCAAAAATAAATAAAGACATAGCTATGGATGACTGTGGGTCTATAGATTATTTACTTGAAGTTGGAGAGAGTTGTGATTTAGAAGAAACTATTAAATGGCTAAAAGAGAAATGGAATTAATATAAAACATAACATATTTGGAGGGAGAATATGGGGGAAGAACTAGGGGAGACAAGTAGTGATAATTTTTACATATCAAAAAATTATGAGGATAGTTTGGATGTAGTCACTAAAAAAACAAAAGGAATTTATTATACACCTAAAAAGATAGTAGATTATATTATAAAGAAAACTATAAGGAGTCATGATGTAGTAAAAAATCCATATCCAAAAATTTTAGATATATCTTGTGGTTGTGGAAATTTTTTATTAGAAGTATATGATGTTCTTTATGATTTATTTGAAGAAAATATATATGAATTAAAAATAAAATATGGTGATAAGTATTGGAAAACTGATAATATTCATAATCATATAATAAGCAATTGTATATATGGATGTGATATAGATAATGACGCTATAGATATATTAATAAGAAGTCTTAAGAATAAAGATAAAGATTTAAAAGTAGAAAAAATAAATATAGAATGTGTAGATTCATTGATTAAAGAATTTAATAATGAATTTGACTATATTATAGGAAATCCTCCTTATGTAGGTCAAAAATCACTTGATAACAAATATAAAAAGATGCTATTAGAAAAATATTTTCAAGTATATAAAGGCAAGTCTGATTTATATTTTTGTTTTTATCAAAAAATAATAGATTTATTAAAGAAAGGTGGTATAGGAAGTGTTATAACGCCAAGATACTTTTTAGAGAGCCCATCTGGTATAGATCTAAGAAATTATGTAAATGAAAATGTATCAATAGATGAAATAGTAGATTTTTCCGGTGTGAATATATTTAAAAATATTGGAGTTTCAAGCTGTATATTTACATTTAAAAAAGAATATAAGGTAAATAATTATATAGATATATTTAAGCTAAAAGATGAAAACTTAGATATATCAAAAGATAAATATTTAGAGTATTACCTTGAGAGTAAATACTTTGAAAACTTCAAATTAAAGCAGTCTAATTTAAATGATGAATGGATAATAGTAAATGAGGATGAGAAAAAATTTTATGAAAATATAAATTCAAAATGTAGCTATATATTAGATGATATATGCACAAGCTTTCAAGGAATTATAACAGGATGTGATAAAGCTTTCGTAATAAAAAATGATAATAAAGATTTAAAAAAAATAAATAAAAATCTCTTAAAGCCTTGGGTGAAAAATAAAAACATATGTAAATATATAGTTGAAGATAGTAAATTTAACCTAATATATTCTAATGATATAGATGATGAAGATAATTATAGTTTTGAATTAAATAATTATATAGGAAACTATAAAGAAAAATTATTAAATAGAAGAGAATGTAAAAAAAATATTCGAAAGTGGTATGAATTACAGTGGGGTAGGGACAAAAGTTTATTTGAAAGAAAAAAGATAATGTATCCTTATAAATCTATGGAAAATAGGTTTGCAATAGACTACAAAAATAGATATTGTAGTGCAGATGTTTATTCATTTTTCATAAAAGATGAGTACTTAAATGAATTTTCATATGAGTATTTAGTAGGTGTATTAAATAGTGATATATATGATAAATATTTTAAAATTACAGCTAAAAAAATGAGTAAAAAAATATATGATTATTACCCAAATAAAGTAATGAAGATGAAAGTATTTAAAGATTATAATTACAGTAAAATTGAATCTTTATCAAAAGAAATAATAAATTTATTAAATAAAAAATATAAAAATGAAAATGATAATAATAATGTATTTAAATTGCAAGATGAAATTAACAAACTAGTTGAAAAATCTCTATTCCTATAATCACTAATAATCATAAAGTGTCATATGATTAATAAGAAAACATTTATTAGGAGGCAAATTTATGATTAGTGCTAGAGTATCAGAAAACGAAAAAATAGTATATGTAGATGTTAGTGGATATATAACTAGTAGAGATGCTAGTGATTTTATGCAAAATTACAGACAAATGACTAAAGGAGTTAAAACTTCACAGTATAGATTAGTAGTTACGCCATCAGTATTTGAATGTGAGAATAACGAAGATATAAGAACTGTTTGTATGTCTTTTGTAAAAAGTGGATATAAAAAAATGTATTTAGTAGATCCAAGAAACTATATAATGGGTAGTTTATCACTTGGGACTTTAGAAAAGAAATTATTTACAAAATCTGTTAAAATAATAAGCAGTGTAAATGATATAAAATAAAATAATAAATTATTTTGATTATAAAAATTTGAAAGATATATACTTTTTTTATATTTTTATGATAAAATATAGTCAGATTAATAGAAAGTATATATCTTTCACATCAAAATAGGTGATGACTATGAAAGGTTTAGTATTAGAAGGTGGGGGCACTAAAGGTGCATATCAAATAGGAGCGTATAAAGCTTTAAGAGATTTAGGACTTGAATTTCAAGGAGTAGCAGGAACTTCAATAGGAGCTTTAAATGGAGCATACATAATACAAAATGATATTGAAGTTATGGAAGATATTTGGATGACTTATGATTATACTCATTTTATGAATATAGATGAGGAAAGTTATGAAAAATATAAAAATATCGACTTTACTGCTAAAAATTTTAATACAGTCATAGAATTAATTAATAAAGCTAGAAAGAATGAAGGCATTGATATTAGCCCACTAAGAGCGTTGTTAGAGAAAACGTTAAATGAAGATGCTATTAGAAAAGCAAATAAGGATTTTGGTTTAATGACAGTTTACTGGGATAAAAGAATTAATCCATATCCAAGGTATTTAGAAGATATACCAAATGGAAAATTAATAGACTATTTAATAGCAAGTTCAAGTTTACCTATTTTTAAATTAGATAAACTTGATGATAAACTTTATTTAGATGGAATGTTTTCTGACAATATGCCAATAAGTCTTATAGAAACTAAGGGATATAAAGATATCGTTGTTATTAGACTTTTAGATGACTTTATTGGAAAAATGAATTTAAATAAATATCAAGAACATACTGATATAAATATTAAAACAATAATACCTTCCCAGTATCTAGGAGGATCTTTAAATAAAGACAAAGAAAGCGTATCTAAAAACATAAACTTAGGTTATTTAGATGCCATGAAATCATACGATAGATACGAGGGAGTTAAATATTATTTTAATGTAGATTATAAATATGATGAAGATTATTGCTTTAACAAATTTGTAAATCTAGATAAAGAAACAATAGAAATTTTACTAAATTTATTAGGTATAAAAAAAGACCCATCACTTAGAACTTTGATGGAAAGTATAATACCTAGAGTTGGAGAGTTACTTAACTTACCAAAAGAATTTTCATATAAAGATTTATTTTACAGTATATATGAAAAAAAACTTGAGGAAAGTAGTATAAATAGATTGAAACTTTATGATTTTAATAAAGTAGTGGATGTTGTTAATAAAAATATGAATCCTAATAAAAATTTAATTTTAGATTTAGAGACAAAGCCTATATTATCTTTGCAAAAAAACAAAATGAGTAAAATTATGACAAATTGTTTTATAAAAGATTTTAAAAATCAAGGTTAAGGATAGACATTAGAAAAGTGGGACAAAAATAGAACCATAGGACAAAAAAAGACAAGTATTAATACTAATACTTAAAAATCTATTTACTAAATGTTAATAAAGTAAACAATACTTTAAGAATAAATTTATTGGAGGTTTTTTAAAATGGAAAAAATAGTTAGTATAAAAAATGCAAGTGGATTACATGCTAGACCAGCAGGAATGTTTGTTAAGAAAGCTGCTGAATTTAAATCTACAGTAGAAGTTGTAGCTAAAGGAAAAACTGTAAATGCTAAATCAATAATGGGTATAATGAGCTTAGGATTAGCTCAAGGAGATGAATTAACAGTAGTTGCAAACGGTGAAGACCAAGAATCAGCAGTTAATGCATTAGTTGAATTAGTTGAAGGTGGATTTGGAGAATAATAATTAAACCTCGGTTTATTCCGGGGTTTTATTTGGTATATAAAATATATAAGCACAAATAAGTAAACTTTTGGAGGGTATATATATGTACAAAGGAACAGGAGCATCTCCTGGAATAGCTCTAGGAAAAGCATTAGTAGTTGAACATAGTGAATTAGTTATAGAAAAAAGAAATGTAGAAGATGTTGAAGCTGAAGTAGCTAAGCTACAAAAAGCCGTAGAAATTTCAACAGAGGAATTAACTAAGGTTAAGGAAAAAGCTTTCAATGAATTAGGAGAGCATGAAGCTGAAATATTTGAAGCTCACTTATTAGTTTTAGCTGACCCGGAATTAGTAGACTCTGCTATATCTAAAATAAGAGACGAAAAGGTAAATGCTGATTTTGCTTTAAATGAAATAAAAGAAATGTTCGTAGGTATGTTTGAAGCTATGGACAATGAATATATGAGAGAAAGAGCAGCAGATATAAAAGATGTTACAAATCGAGTACTTAGACATATATTAGGAGTTAAGGTTGTTGATTTAGCAGGATTAGATGAAGAAGTCGTGTTAATAGCTCATGACTTAACGCCATCGGATACTGCTACAATGAACAAAAAAATGGTTTTAGGTTTTTTAACTGATATAGGTGGAAGAACTTCTCATACAGCTATAATGGCTAGAACTTTAGAAATAGCAGCTGTAGTCGGACTTAATGATATAACTAAAACAGTCAAAGATGGAGACTTTATAGTATTTAATGGAGATACAGGAGAAGTTATAGTAAATCCAGATGAAGAAACTAAATCTAAATATGCTAAATTAAAGTCTGAATTTGAAGAATACAGAAAATCTTTAGAATTATTAAAAGGAAAACCATCTATAACTTTAGATGGAAGACATGTAGAATTAGCAGGAAATATAGGAAGTCCTAACGATGTAGAAGGATTAATAAAGAACGATGCTGAAGGTGTTGGACTTTATAGAACCGAATTCTTATACATGGATAAAGAAGATGCGTTCCCAACAGAAGAAGAACAATATGAAGCTTATAAAGCTGTACTTGAGGGGATGAATGGAAAGCCTATAGTAATAAGAACATTAGATATAGGTGGAGATAAGGAATTACCATATTTTGAAATGGAACCTGAAATGAATCCATTCTTAGGATACAGAGCTATAAGACTTTGTTTAGATAGAACTGATATATTTAAAACTCAATTAAGAGCTTTATATAGAGCAAGTATTCATGGAAAATTAAGAATAATGTTCCCTATGATATCATCTCTAGAAGAATTATTAGCAGCTAAAGAAGTTATAAAAGAAGTCTTACTTGAACTTGATAATGAAGGTATAGCTTATGCTAAAGATGTAGAAGTAGGTATGATGATAGAAATACCATCATCCGCTATTATAACTGACATATTAGCTAAGCATGTTGACTTCTTCTCAATAGGAACAAATGATTTAATTCAATATACTTGTGCAGTAGATAGAATGAACCAAAAGATAAGTCACTTATATAACCAATTTAACCCAGCAGTACTTAGACTTATAAAAATGACAATAGATAATGCTCATAAAGAAGGAAAATGGGTAGGAATGTGTGGAGAATCTGCAGGAGATCAAAGAATGATACCAATACTACTTGGATTTGGTCTTGATGAATTCTCAATGAGTCCAATATCTATACTTCCAGCAAGAAAATTAATAACTTCTGTAAAACATGAAGATATGAAGAAATTTGCTGATGAAATATTAGCTATGGGTACAGCAAAAGAAATAAAAGACTACGTAGATAAAACGTTTAATATGTAATTAATATATAAAGACCGCTAAATTAGCGGTCTTTTTTGTATAATAAAATTATATAGGAAATAGTTAATAGGATAAATTTTAAGATATAATGTATATATATAAACTAAATAAGGATGATGATATGAAAAAGAAAATTAAAGTAGAAAAGCCAAAATTTTTAGAAGAACTAGAAATAATTGAAGATATATACTCAGAGATAGAAAAAGATGAAACTATAAGAAATAAAGTAATACAAGACATATCTATAAGTGATATACAAGGTATAAGAATAAGCTTAGATGGATGTGTGTTTAAGAATGTAGATTTTTATGAATGTGATTTTAGCAAAATTGATTTGCTAGATGTAGTATTTGAAAACTGTGATTTATCGAATATATCTTTCAATGACTCAAGTATTTATAGAGTTGAATTTAAAAATTGTAAATTAATAGGATCTAGATTTGAAGATTGCGTAATAAAAAATGTAACTTTTGATAATGTATTAGGAAAGTATATTAATTTTTCTTTCTCAAAATTTAAAGGCGTTGAAATAAAAGAATGTAATTTAGATAGCTCAGTATTTCAGGAAATTATAAATGAAGGTATATTACTTGAAAATAATGAACTTAAAAATTCGAACTTTCATAAGGCAAAATTAAATGGAGTAGATTTTAGAACTTGTAATATAGAAGAAATTGAAGTTGGAATTAATGAAGTTTCTGGTGCTATTTTTAATATGGAACAAGCTCTAGAATTAACAAAACTTATGAAAATTATAATAAAATAATGTATGGAATCATTTATCATAATTAGTATATAGATAATAAAGAAGTACTATATAAAAATAATTATATTATAAATTTTGATAAAATTTTAGAAATATAAATTATTTAAATAATTACATTATATTATTGTTTTAATAAATTAATTTAAGTTAATTTAATAAGATTCCTAATTTAAATAAGTAAATGTGAAAAATATAGTAAAGTGTTTTTTAATATTTAGAAAAATTAAAAAATAAAATTATTGACAGATAAAAAATGATAGATTATCATTACTATAACATAAATAAGTGCTTAGAAAGTAAAGACTTTGAAGGGAAGAGTAAATATAGAATGTAGTCAAAGCGAATTGGTGATAGTGAGAGTCCAATACGAAGTCTGTATCGAAGAACATCCTGGAGTTGCTAACCGAAATCTCGTTTTGATAGTAGGCTTAGACGGAACCAAACCGTTATCAAATTGGAATGTAATGAGATTAAAACCTCGCTACATTATAAGGAGAACTTGAATTTATTCAAGTTAATCAGGGTGGTACCGCGGAAATGATAGCTTTTCGTCCCTATATTTTAAATATAGGGATGGAAAGCTTTTTTTATTGTATGACGTCATGCTTTATAAAAAATATAATATAAGGAGTGAAATAAAAATGTCTTTAATGATACCAAAAGAATATAAAAATAGTTTAGGAATAATACAAACTCAACAAGCGATAAAAGATTTAAAGGATTTCTTTGAAAAGAGGTTAGGTGAAGAATTAAAACTTACAAGAGTATCATCGCCTTTATTTGTACTACCAGAATCAGGTACAAACGATGACTTAAATGGAATAGAAAAAGCTGTAAGCTTTGAAGTTCCTGATATGGGAAAAAAAGCAGAGATTGTTCAATCGTTAGCTAAATGGAAAAGAATGGCTCTTAAAAAGTATGGATTTGAGGCAGGAAAAGGTCTATACACAGATATGAACGCCATAAGAAAAGATGAAGAATTAGATAACATACATTCTATATATGTAGACCAATGGGATTGGGAAGTTATAATAGATAAAAGTGATCGTAATAAAGAAACCTTAAAAGAAGTAGTAAATAAAATTTATAGAGTATTTAAAGAAACAGAACAACATGTTAGTGGTATATATCCAGAAATAAAGAGAGTCTTACCAGAAGAAATAACTTTTATTACTTCACAAGAATTATTAGATATGTATCCAGAATTAACTCCAAAGGAAAGAGAAAATAAGATAGTAAAAGACAAAGGTGCAGTATTCTTAATGCAAATAGGAAGAGTTCTTTCAACAGGAGATAAACATGATGGAAGAAGTCCAGACTATGATGATTGGGATTTAAACGGAGATATACTTTTCTATAACCCAGTATTAGATAATGCAATAGAATTATCATCAATGGGAATAAGAGTAGATGAAGAAAGTTTAGATAGACAATTAAGAGTATCAGGTTGTGATGAAAGACGTAAATTAGACTATCATAAAGCTTTATTAAATGGAGAATTACCATACACTATAGGTGGGGGAATAGGTCAATCTAGAATATGTATGTACTTCTTAAATAAAGCACATATAGGTGAAGTTCAAGTAGGAATATGGCCAAAAGATATGATAGAAGAATGTAGCGAAGCTGGAATACATCTACTTTAATGATTTGTAATATTTATCATATTTATTAAAACCTATATATAAGCTATAATATACTTTAAGTAAGACCTGTGAAATCGGCATTAGCTATAGTATTTATAGAGGTGATAAATATGAAAAAATAATGAAATTTATAGATTTTCTTTTAGATGGATTAAAAAGGATATTAGTAAGATTTAAAAATGCTAAGTTTGGATTACTTTTTATTATAAACATATTTAGCATACCAGATTTTATTACAGATAGAAATGTTAGTATAATTAGTAAGTTTAAAGTAATATTTTCTCTAGGAATCGCAATTTTATATATGGTATCTGGAATAGATTTTATACCAGAAATGATAACTGGTATATTTGGATTTATAGATGATATATTAGTAGTGGTTTGGAGTTTAGGAATTGTTAATGAAGAATTAGCGAAATATAAAAAAAGTATAAAAGAAAACATTGATCCGAATATAATTGAAGGTGTAAATTTTCATATAAAAAATGACAAAGAGTAGCGAATGATTTTCGCTACTTTTTATATAAATATTTTACAAAAAAATGTTTGTGAAAAATTAGATAAATCTGAAAATTCAATATGGAAAACGATGTTTTTAAACCGAAATACCCAAAAAACATTATAAAAATACATTAAAAAATAAATAAACTTAAAATATTAGGGAAAACGTTGACTTTTTATGTAGAAGAGATTATTATAGATGTGGGGAAAGGTTAGACAAAATAACTTGAGAGGAGTAATATCATATGAAGAAAAAGAAAATAGGATTAGTTCCTAAGTTAATCATGGGTATCATAGCCGGTATATTAATCGGTTCTTACGCACCAGAAATGGCCGTAAAAATATTAGTAACAGCAAGTACTTTATTCTCAGCTTTCTTAAAGTTCGTAATACCATTTATAATAATCGGATTCGTAACTGCAGGTATAGCTGACTTAGCAACAGGGGCAGGGAAATTATTAGGTATAACTACAGGAATAGCTTACGGATCAACAGTAGTTGCTGGTCTTTTAGCTTTCGCAGTGGCATCATTCATATTCCCATCTTTCATAGGTGCAGATGCTGCAAGACAAATAGGAGATCCAGAAGCTGGATTGTTATCTCCGATATTCACTATACCATTAGCACCAATGGTTGATGTAACAGCAGCAATAGTATTTGCATTCATGTTAGGTCTTGGAATATCAGCTTTAAGAAACAATGGAAAAGGTGAAACATTATATAAAATGTCTCAAGAATTCCAAGAGATAGTAACAAAGACATTATCAACAATAATAATACCATTATTACCATTATATATAGCAGGAACATTTGCCAATATAACTAAAGCAGGACAAGTTTGGTCTATATTAGGAGTATTCTGGAAGGTTTACTTAGTAGTAATACCTCTACACTTAATATACTTAACTATACAATTTACAGCAGCAGGAGCTATATCAGGAAAGAATCCTTTCAAGATGTTAAAGAACCAAATACCAGGTTACTTAACAGCTGTAGGAACTCAATCTTCAGCAGCTACTATACCAGTAAACGTAGAATGTGCTTCTAAAAATGGAGTTAGTAAAGAAATAAGAGAATTCTGTGTACCTTTATGTGCAACAATTCACTTATCAGGAAGTATAATATCAGTTACATCATTTGCTGTTGCGGTATTAATGATGAATGGTATGGATCATAGTATATCAACTATATTACCTTTCATATTAATGTTAGGAATAGCAATGGTTGCAGCACCAGGAGCACCAGGTGGAGCAATAATGAGTGCACTTCCATTCTTACCAATGATAGGTATACCATCAGATGGTGGACTTGCAAGTTTAATGATAGCTCTATACTTAACTCAAGATAGTTTCGGAACAGCTGCAAACGTATCAGGAGATAACGCAATAGCTGTAGTAGTGGATCATATAAACTCAAAATCAGTTAAAAAAACTGCTTAATTTGAATTTAAGCTAAATATAGAAAATGGGTATTTCATTAATTATTAATGAAATACCCATTTTTAGTTATGGTAAAACTAATAAAAAACTATCTCTTATATGAGATAGTTTTTTATATATAACTATATTTTAAATTCTTTATTTAAGCAATCTATAAGTAATCTATTTTCATCAGGTTTTAAAATACAAACTCTAAAGAAAAACTCATCTAACCCTTCGAAAGATGAACAATCTCTGATAATAATTTTTTGTGGAATTAATTTTTCTCGAAGCTCTTTAGCAGTTAATGATTTTGATTTTATTTTGCATAAAATAAAATTACCTTGAGTTTCATAAACTTCTAATTGTTTTATAGAGCAAAGCTTATTTATTAAATAATTTCTTTCATTAGTCATTAAATTAACTGTATCATATATAAATTCATTATCAGTAAACATAATTTCACCCATAATAGATGCAAATATATTTATATTCCATAAATCTAAATTAGAGTTTATACCTTCTTTAATATTTTTATTAGATATAAGTCCATATCCAAGTCTAATACCAGGTGTTGAGAAAAATTTTGAAGTTCCTCTTATAATAAATAGATTATCGTATTTATCTACTAAAGAAGTAGAAGAGTAGACATCTGTATTTGTAAATTCTATGTAAGTTTCGTCTATCATAACAAAACTATTAATAGATTTTGAAAGCGCTTCCATTTCATCTCTAGAAAAAGTAAAGCCAGTAGGATTGTTAGGATTACATATAACCACTAAATCGTAGTTATCTTTATTAATAGTTTCTACAAGATTATTTATATCTATTTTAAAATTATTTTCTGTTTTTGAAAAATACTTTGTTATATCACAATTGATTTTTTTTAGTTCTTTTTCATATTCAGAATAAACAGGTACAATTAATAAAGACTTTTTAGGGTTTACAGTTTTTATAAAAGCAGATATTAATTCTGTTGCACCACTACCAAGGACGATATTATCTTTTAAACAGTTACAATAACTTGATATAGACGATTTTAAGCTTAAATAGCTTGGATCTGGATATCTAGATACCATATCAATGTTTTTAATAATATAATCTTTAGCAGCCTTTGATGAACCAAATGGATTTATATTTGAGCTAAAATCCATAAATTCATCCTTTGAAAAGCCATATTGTTTTGATAAGTCATATAAATTTGCTCCATGGTTAACATTTTGCATAAAAGCACCTCCCATTTAAAAATACTAACATCTAAGTTTGAGCAACGGACGAAGTCGTTGGCGACATGAGTGAAGCTAATTTTTTATATATAAACTAATTATATATCTAAATTATAGCTTTCATATACTTTTTCAAAATCTTTTGAAGTAAAGACTAACTCATCGAAAGTTTTATAATAAAATTCAACACCCTTACAAGACATAGTATTTAATATATTACCTAAGTTAGAGTTAGAATTATCTAATATTATAGTATGATAATTGCATAAGTTATTTTCGGAATCAGTTAAAACCTTCCAAAATAAATCTTTTATTTCTTCATTTTTTAAATTAAGAAATAAATTAGTAAAGAAATTTCTATCTTTTAAATGGAAATATAATTTGCTAGCTTCTACACAGCCACATTTTAAGTCATTTAAATTATATTCTTTAGCTTCTCTTTCACTATATTCATCCAATTTTGTAAGAAGTTCATTATATATAAAACTCCAATTATCTATATTTTCATCCATAGTTGTAGTTTTACTTTCAATTGAATGTAAAAGTAATTTTAAATCATTTTGTGTCAAAAACATAAAAAATACACTCCTATTTTTATAAATTCAGTATATATAGTTGTAATATATATAATTATAATATATATCGTAGAAATAAATAAGATATTTAAAAATAAATTTATATATACGAATTATAATACTAAAAAATAAAAAAATATTCTAAATAAGTGTAAAGTATGATATAATCGTTATGTCATAACATACGGAAAATAGGAGGATTACTATGTTAAAAATTACAGAAGTAATGATATCTGAAGAAGAATTAGCTAAAAAGGTAAGTGAACTAGCTAAACAAATAGAAAAAGATTTTGAAGGACAATCTTTATTAGTAGTAGGTATACTTAAAGGTGCAAGTGTATTTGTATCTGATTTAATAAGAAAAATAAACTTAGATGTAAATATAGATTTCATGAGTGTTTCAAGTTATGGTAATTCAACTGAAAGTTCAGGAACTGTAAAAATTTTAAAAGATTTAGACGTTGATATAGAAGGAAAAAACGTATTAATCGTCGAAGATATAATAGATTCTGGTTTAACTCTAAGCAATTTAGTTGCAGCACTTCAAACTAGAAATCCAAAAGAATTAAAAATATGTACATTATTAGATAAGCCTCAAAGAAGAACGGCTAATATACCAGTAGACTACGTAGGATTTGTTATAGAAGATAAATTCATAGTAGGATATGGAATTGACTGGGCTGAAAAGTACAGAAATCTACCATATATAGGAGTAGTAGGAGAGTAGAAACATTAAATTTCTAAAAGTTAATTTTTATAGAGCACTAATCTAAATAGATTAGTGCTTATTTTGTATATATAAATATTTGAAAAATGTATGTGAGGAAGTGAATGTTTATTGTATAAAGGTATGTATTTATAATGAAAATTTAGGTATAATTGCATAAGAGAGAATTAAACAGGAGGATAATGCTATGGATATTCAATTAAGTATATTACAATTTTTTCAAAGTATAAGAAATCCAATTTTAAATGTAGTATTTTTAATATTTACAATAAGTACAGAATTGCCAGTATTAGTATTATTTACGGCGACAATGTATTGGTGTATTAATAAAAAATATGGTCAAAAAATACTATTTGCTTTAGTTGGAAATATAACTTTAAATACAGCAGTAAAAGAATTTGTAAGAGCACCAAGACCAATAGGTATAAAAGGGATAGATTCTATGCGTACATCAACTGCAACAGGATACTCTTTCCCAAGCGGACATACTCAAAGTGCAACAACATTTTGGGTAAGTATAATGACTATATTTAAAAATAGTTGGGTTTATATATTAGGAATAATAATGATTCTAGGTATAGGCATATCTAGATTATATTTAGCAGTACATTGGCCAATAGATGTACTTTGTGGATGGATATTTGGGATAGTATTTACTATTTTCCTTGGTAAAGTATTTGATTATGTAGATAATAACAAATCATATGGAGTACTTTTCTTATTACTAATACCATTTGCAGCAGCAGTATATTTAGTAAATAGTACAGAGTATATAAAAATACTTGGACTACTTACAGGATTTATACTGGGGTATATAGTTGAGGACAAGTTTATAAAGTTCGAAACCGGACAAACTAATAAAAAAATAGATTTCAGTGGGAAATCTAATAAATCAAGAAAAAATAAAAGTAGATTAATTATAAATTTATATAGATTAATTATAGGTATATCAACACTAGCTTTAGCTTATGTAGGATTAAAATACATAATGCCAAGTAGTTATATATTTGATTATATAAGATATGCTCTAGTTGTATTTTATGCAGTTGCTGGAGTTCCAGCTGTATTTAAAATGCTTAATCTAGATTAGAATTAACATATAAATACGTAAATATGAGGTGGAAATTTGAAAAAAGTAGTAGTAATAGGAGCAGGAGCAGCAGGAATGGTTGCAGCATCAGTTGCAGCTGATAGAGGATTAGATGTTATACTTCTTGAAAAAAACCATAGGGTTGGTAGAAAAATACTTATAACAGGAAAAGGTAGATGTAATATAACTAGCGACTGTGATATAGAGGAATTAATAGAAAATGTACCTACAAATGGTAAATTTTTATATAGCGCATTTTATACATTTACAAATGATGATGTAATTCAGATGTTTAATAATTTAGGAGTTAAAACTAAAACTGAAAGAGGAAAAAGAGTTTTTCCAGAAAGTGATAAAGCTCACGATATTGCTAATGCTCTTGAAAAGCAAGTAAAAAATAAAAAAGTAAATTTAGAGTTGAATGCAAATGTAGATAAAATAGTAGCTAAAAACAATAAAATAGAAAAAGTAGTACTAAAAAATAAGAGAGAAATAAAATGTGATGCTGTTATAGTTGCAACAGGAGGGCTAAGTTATCCACTGACTGGCTCAACAGGAGATGGATATAACTTTGCTAAATCTCTTGGACATACTATAGTAGATACTAAGCCGTCATTAATAGGAATAGAAGTTCAGGAAAAATTTGTATCAGACCTTGAAAAATTATCTTTAAGAAATATAGCTATTACAGTTTATAATAGCAAAAATAAAAAAGTATATGATGATTTTGGAGAACTTGAATTTACAAAATCTGGACTTGATGGACCTGTAATAAAATCAGCTAGTTGTAGAATGAAAGATACTACTAAAGAAAACTATAAGATAGTAATAGATTTAAAACCTGCATTAGATGAAGAAAAGTTAGATAAAAGAATTCAAAAGGATTTTCAAAAGTATACTAATAAGAAATTTGAAAAAGCATTAGATGACTTATTGCCAAAAAAATTAATACCAATAATAATTGATTTAAGTGATATAGATAAAGAAATGGTAGTTCATCAAATATCTAGAGAACAAAGAAAAAATTTGGTTAAACTATTAAAGAATCTTACTTTCACAGTAAAAAGATATAGACCGATAGAAGAAGCTATAATAACTTCAGGTGGAGTAAAGGTAAATGAAATAAACTCAAGTACTATGGAATCTAAATTAGTAGAAGGTTTATACTTTGCAGGTGAAGTTATAGATGTAGATGCATATACAGGAGGATTTAATCTTCAAATTGCATTTTCTACAGGATACTTAGCTGGATATTATTGCTAATAAAAAAATAAATATTGTAAAAAATTACCTGAATGAAAAAATGATAATTTCACATAATACTATCAAGAAACAAAATTAAATGAAAGAAGGTAATCAACATGGCAAGCAATAATAACAACAACAAAACAGTAGTACCAGGAGCTAAACAAGCATTAAACCAAATGAAATTAGAAATAGCTAATGAATTAGGTATGACTAACTATCAACAAGTTGATAAAGGAAACCTTACAGCTAGAGAGAATGGTTATGTAGGTGGATACATGACTAAAAAATTAGTTGAAATGGCTGAACAACAAATGGCAGGAAAACAACAACAATAATTAAAAA
>NZ_JAFFPK010000002.1 GCF_017590215.1 Clostridium sp. CCUG 7971 | reverse complement strand
ATACCATTTTTTATAGATAACTCTATGAATCTGTCAACTGTATCATCAGCATAGTTTCTGTATCCAAGTAAATTTTGACCTCTTAAAAGCATTTGTAACTTTGTATTTTTTACATGCTTTCTTATAAGTCTTAATCTTTCCCAAGGGTCTTCATTTAAAAAACGTATGCATGAATCAAATGTAGCTCCTCCCCAAACTTCCATAGAATGGTATCCTACCTTATCCATCGTTTCTAAGATTGGTATGATTTCATCTGTTTTTAACCTAGTCGCTATTAAGGATTGATGTCCATCTCTTAGAGCAGTTTCAGTTATTTTTAGCTTACTCACCTAAATATCACTCTCCTGTAAAACTTATTTAAACAAAAATTTGCTATTTTAATAAATTTACTAAAATGTTTTCTTCCTTTATAAAAAGCAATCTTTTTTGTTATTTGCATTTAATTTTCTCTACAAATTTATTATATAACTTAACATTTTGTATACCAAGTCTTTTTAGTGTTCTTTAAGTGTTTTATGTGTTTTTTTGTATCATATTGTATACTTTTTTAATATTTTGTATACTATTTCCGCGAAAAATATTGGTTTTTTTGTCGTTTTAAGTTAAAATATATTTAATAATAAGTATTTGAAAGGAATATAATATATGTATAATTGGATGGATGAATTTGTAAATAATACAGACTTATCTCAAAATAAACCTATTAGAGAGGTTGTGTATGAAAGCTTAAGAAGTACATTAATTAGTGGAAAAGTTCCTATAGGTGAAAGAATTGTAGAAAAAGAATATGCTCAACGATTAAATATAAGTAGAACTCCAGTTAGAGAAGCTCTAAAACAATTAGAACTTGAAGATCTTGTAGAATATATACCAAGAATTGGAGTTGTTGCAAAACAAATTACAAAAGATGATGTTATTGAAATATATAGGATTAGAGAATCTCTTGAACTATTAGTTATTTTTGAGGCTATGGAAAACATTTACCCCCATGAGGTAGAAGAAATTTCTGCTCTTTTAGATCTTACTGAAAATTTAAATCAAGAGGGTAAAATAGATGAAGTTATTGACTTATTTAGAGAATTTAACTCTCTTATATATAAATCTTCTAAAATGAGAAGATTGCCTATTATGATTTCTAATTTAAATAGCTATTTGCAAAGATTTAGAAACATATCTATACTAGATGATGAAAGAAGAGAAAAGGCTTTAATTGAACATAGACAAATATTAAATTCTATTGTATCTAAAGATAAAAATTTAGCTGAAGAAATTATAAAATCTCATCTAAATATTTCTTTAAATGTTGTGTTAAAAGAAATAGATTAAAGTATTCTTTACTACATATAATATGAAATTTTTTTACTTAATAATTATAAATTATATATAAAAAGTGTGTACCTAAGGTACACACTTTTTATATATTTATATATTTATATATTTATGTTTTATATCCATCAAAAATATACTTATAGCCAACAAATCTGCACATCCACCTGGGCTTATATTTTCTTTAATATACTCTTTTTCCATTTTTTCAATTTGTTTTTTACCACAGATAGTATTAACTCCACCTATTCTTAATAACTCTTTTGCATCAGATTGTACTTTTCTTAAAGTGTTTATATCATGTCTATAAACAATTGTACTATCCTCAACTAAAGACATAAGAGAAATTAGCATTTGAATATATAGTTCATTTTCTATTAAATCACTATTTTCATACTTACTTACTATTTCGTCAAAAACTACTGCTAGGCCATCTTTTATTTGACCTCTTATACCTGTAAATCCATGCTCTATATATAATTTTTCTCCATGAGTTAACTTATCTTTTAAATGTAAATTTTTAAAATCATCTAATATATCTTGTGTCATATCCTTTATTATATCTTTTATATTATAAAATCCTTTGTTATCGTAAATTGATTTCATAGTAGCACTTATACAAGTACCCATTAAAAATATCATTCCTTTATGAGTATTTACGTTATTTGTAGCTTCAAACATTTTTCCTTCACATATAACACCTATATTTCTTATTACATTAAATATACATTGTGGCTTATTATAAGTATAAGAAACTTTAGCCATTTCTTTTAAATACGGTGCTATTGCCATAGAACTATTTAAAAATGTGTAATAGTTCATATCTTTATGAGATCCATTACTTATTGGAGATACTAATCCAAATGATGGGAAAGTAGATACTTCACTTATCATAGCTTTAAGTGCAATTTGAGATATATCGTATGATATCTGGTCTATCTTCTTTTCTTCTTCTTTGTATCTTATATATATATCTTCAAAATATTTTTTAATTTCATCTATATTATGCGTTTGTGATCTTGAACATATTTTTGCATCTAATTCACATATAAAACATTTTCTAGGTGATTTATTTAAATCTGAACGTGATATACCTACTGTTTTATTATCTTTATAAGAATACACATCTATATCTACACAACGCCCTAAAATATGTCTTTCTTCTATATTTATCATAAGTTTTTTTACACTTACAACGTCTGTGCTAAATAAAAGATGACATACTAAACCTTCTTTATTTTTATATCTATCATTATAAATTATATCACTTTTATGATAAGTCATTATATCATTATATATAATGTTTACTATATCATCTGTAATATAATTTGATTTTTCAATTCCAGGGTAATTAATTCTTATTGTTACTAAAGTTTTAGTCTTATTATTTTCTATTAATTCTTCTTGGTGAAACACTCTTTTTTCTCTATCCATTAGAAATTCTTGTATTAAATCCATATTCATAATTGACTTAGTAAAAATTCGCTTCGCTCATATCGCCGACACAGTCACTCAAAATTCGCTTTGCTTAAAGCTTATTTATTACTATTTCACCTTCCTCACTAAGTAAAAAGTCCATTGTACTTTTAGGTACTAACTTTTCTACATCTTTTATATTATTTTCTTTTAATAAACTTCTTACTCTTGATGCACTTATAGCATCTTCTAATATTTCTTTTCTTTCTAAAATTTCAACTTCTACATTGTATTTAGGTAATACCTCTTTCATAGTACTATTATATATATTAGTTACCTCACAGTGTGGCTCACTACCAACGTATCTTTTAGCAATATTAAACTTAGGTGCAAAGTATTTTCCAAATATATTACAGTCTAACTTCGTATATTCTTTAAGACTATTATCATTTTTCTTTAAAAAATAATTTGGAAATGTTGCAGATGATATTATATATTGTCCACCTGGTACTACTAATACATTTTTTAAGTCTTTAATACCTTCTTTAATCAATCTATATCTCACATTAAATGGAAATATTGATTGATCTTCTTCTACAACAAAAACTATTACATTTTTATTTTCTTTACTAGCTCTTTCTATTAAATATCTATGTCCTAAAGTAAATGGGTTACAGTTCATTACTATAGATGCATAACTTTCATTTTCATTTATTTTATATTCTGACTTTAAATTATCTAAGCTTTTATTTATGTTCTTATTTCCACTTTCAAGTAAACTTACTTTATCAGTTGTAAATATATTTTTATATCCTAACATTTCAAAGATATTTTGACTTTCTGGCTTTGTAAATATAAAGCTATGATATTTATTTTCTAAAAATAATTTTTCTGTAACTTTTGATATTAAATTATTTGAAAGACCTAGACCTTGATAATTTTCATCCACTGCAAAACATTTAAGTATATTTCCTTTTTTAGAACAGGTAGCAATAATTTCACCTTGATCTTTTATTACTACGCTATAATCCACATCTTCATATTTTAAGTCAAATTTTTCTAAAAAATCTCTAACTTCATTTATTTCATATTTTGATTTTAAACTTACACTCTCTACATTATAATACATATTTAATCACCTTCTTAAACACCAAAGAAATTATTAGCCAATGTAAATACTATTATACCTAAAAAATTATAATGGCCATTAATATCCCATCCGGCAAACTTGCTATTACATATTTTTTCTTAGTGTATTCTTCTGCTTCTTTAAATAAACCTTCTTCTCTTGCTTCCTTTAAAAGTTCTTTATTAGTTTTTTTATTTTTTTTACTCATACTAACACCTCATTTTACTAATTTAGTGATTAAATAAAAATCCTTATACAAAATATTATCATAAAAAGGTATTGCATAACTACAATACCTTTTTAATAATATATAATACAGTTTGAATATTCTAATATTTTATAATAAATTTTTCTTATCTGAATATTCCAAACACTACACTCGCTATTATAAGCATTAATCCTCCACCTAAACGAGAAGATATTTGTGCAAATGATATTAGTTCCATTCTCTTTGCAGCTCCAAGAACTGCTAAGTCTCCTGAACCACCTCTATTTGCCATACAAAGCCCTGCTGTTATTGCAGTTTCTATTGGATAGAATCCAACTAACCAACCAACAAGTCCTGAACCTAATATAGCACCAATTACTATAAATGCCGCTATAACAACGTTTGCAAGTGTTAATGCTGCTATTAATTCTCCTAAATCAGTTAATGCTATACCAACACCAACCATTATTACTAATAAGAATTGCTTAGCAAAGAATCCTTGTAATTTTTTAGCACCTTCTCTTAATTCAGCTGGTATTACACCTAACACGTTAGCTGCTGCAACTAATAAAACCATCCATGCAAATCTATGTATGTCTATTTTTAGTACTGATCCAAATAGTGTAAATTCTGGTATTTGAACTGCTTTAGATAATATATTTCCTAATACGTAGAATGTACAAGATAATATTAATCCTACTGCCATATCTCTAGCTGTTACTTTTATTTCTTGAGTATCTTCTAATTTTGATAAATCTTCAGCATTTCTTATTAATTCACCATTTCCGTTGAATTTAGAACCAATTTTAGTTGTTCCTAATTTATTAAGTACGCCTGCTGCTATTATAGCTATTATATTAGCTATTGTAAGTATTGATAATCCAAATGATAGCCATTGTGCTGGGTCCTTTCCTGTAGCATTTGCATAAATATCTGCCATTGGTATTGCACCTGCTCCAGTTCCTCCACCCATTATAGGTAATACATATCTAGTTGCTATATCTGCTGGTGAAACTCCAAATATCATACCACCAGCTATTCCTAAACCTATCGCTCCTGCTACTCCTGCAAGTATTGCTGGTAAGTATCCTGCAAAAGCTTTTAATAATAATTTTCTGTTAACTGATAATATTGAACCTGTTATAAGTACTGCTATAAATAAATCTAAGAAGTCAGTTGTATCCATAAATATTTTTACAGTTTCAACTGCTGCATCAGGTATTAATCCTTTATAAACTAAAAATGCTGATCCTAAGAATGCAAGTATTGAACCTCCACCTATATAAGTATTCCATACAGGTATTCTATCTCCTATGTATCCAAATGTTATACCTAGTGTATAAAGTAGCGCAAATGCTCCTATTGTATTGCTTGGTAAATAATTATTCATTGTTGCTATAAATACTATTCCTGCTACTGCTGCAAATATGTACCAAGGCATTCCAAAGAATTTCAATGTTTCCTTTTTAACTGTGTTATTAGCATTGATCACTGCCATCGTTTTCTCCTCCGATATTATCTTCTATTATAATATAATTTCTATATCACACCATGGATTTTTTAGTATCCATGGTGTTAATATTTTAAATATTTTTTATTAAACATTTACTAGGATTTATTTTACTTTTTTTATAACATCTATTATGCTTCCATCTCTGTACTCAACTACAGCTACTACATCATCACTAAACTCTATTTCTTTTGGTGTTCCAACTAATCTTGTAGCTATTTCTCTTAATTTTTCCATAGTTACAAGTTGGATTCCAGCTTCTTTAAACTTAGCCATTAAATCTTGTCTTCTTGGATTAACTACTACACCATAATCTGTTACAACTACATCAACTGTACTTCCTGGAGTAACAACAGTAGTAACTTTATCTATTATTGTAGATAATCTACCTCTTGTAAGAGGCGCTACAAGTATTGATACTTTAGCCATTGCAGATGTATCGCTGTGCCCACCAGATGCAGCTCTTATAACTCCATCAGAACCAGCTATAACGTTAACATTAAAATCTGTATCTATTTCAAGAGCACTTAGTATAACAAAATCTAACTTGTCTACTGCTGCTGATTTATTTCCTATAGATGCATAGAAATCTGCACTTACTTCAACATGCTTTTCATTTTTACCTACAGACTGAGCTGCAGTTAAATCGAAACTTTGAGTATCAAATAATGTGTCAACTAGTCCTTCTTCTAATAAGTCGACCATAGGACCTGTTATTCCACCTAAAGCATAACTTAATTTTATATTTCTTTTTATAAGTTCTTCTTTAACAAATCTAGTAACAGCAAGTGATGCCCCACCAGAACCTGTTTGCATAGAGAATCCATCAACGAATAACCCTGAAGCTTTCATTACATCTAAAACTCTCTTCGCCATTAATAATTCCTTAGGATTGTTTGTAAATCTAGTAGCACCAGACATTATTCCTTTAGAATCACCTACTTCATCAACTACTGCTACATAGTCAACTTGAGTTTGAGGTATACTTTGTGGGAAGTTTGGATAAGGAACTATAGTATCAGTTACTACAACTGTCTTTTTAGCATGAGCCGCGTCTACCTTTGCATAACCCATAGATCCGCATATAGATTTTCCTACAACACCGTTTGCATTACCCATACAGTCAGCTGAAGAAGCTGCTAAAAATGCAACATCTATTTTAACATCACCTGAAGTTATAGCTCTAGCTCTTCCACCATGAGAACGTATAACTGCTGGATGTTCTCCTAATATACCTTCAGAAACTGCTTTAGCTAAATTTCCTCTAAGACCACTAGTTTCTATTCTGTTTACAACTCCATTTTCAATGTGAGCAACTAAACCATCATGAGCACTAGTTAATGAACTTGCTGCTACTCTTAGATTTTTAATTCCCATTTGGGCTAATATATCAACAACCATCATTAAAAGCTTATCACCAGCTCTAAAGTGATGGTGGAAAGATATTGTCATTCCATCTTTTATTTCACATTTTTCTATAGCATCTCTTAAAGATCCAACTATTTTATCTCTTCTTACATGTTCTTTTAAGTTTTCACTATCAGACTTAACTATTCTATCTGATGGTTGGCTAGAGAAAGGAGCAACATAAGCTGATCTATTTTCATAACCTTTTATGCTATTTAATAATTCATTACTAATTCTTTTAGTCTCCATTATTAATTGTCACCTCCAACTAAAACCCCTGCAGCTTTTGCAAGTTCTAGAACTCTCTGAGCTCTTTCTATGATTGGCTTATCAACCATTTTTCCATCTACTGTAAACACACCTAAGTTTTGCTCTAAAGCTTCTCTAGTTGCATCCACTATGTTTTGAGCTTTAGCTATTTCTTTTTCACTTGGTGTAAATACATCATGTATAAGCTCTACTTGTCTTGGGTGAATTAATGATTTACCACCGAATCCCATTCTCTTTATAAGATTAGCTTCTTTTAGGAAACCTTCATCATTGTTTATATCAGAATAAACTGTATCTAACACTTCAAGTCCACAAGCTCTAGCTGCCATTGCCACCATTCCTCTAGCAACATATAGTTCGTCTCCTTCTGGTGTTCTTGTAGTTTTCATACTTGTTACAAAATCTTCTCCACTTATAGCCATACCTATTAATCTTTTTGTAGGTGACTTAGCTATATTAAATGAATTCATAACTCCAAGTGCAGTTTCTATTGCTACCATTATTTTAGTAGAACCAACTTCCCTTTTACACTCTTTTTCTACTCTTTCTATTTCAGCATCAACAGCCATAACATCTTCAACTGATTCAGTCATTGGTATTCTTACTACCTCTACTCCACCAGTTACTACAGCTTCTATGTCATCTTTCCAAAATTCTGTAGCAAGTCCATTTATACGAACTACAGTTTCTATATTTAATTCTTTATAATAATCGCTTAATTTTTTTAACATATTATGTACTAAAAATCTTGCAGAGTCTTTCTCTGTTATTGCTATTGCATCTTCTAAGTCAAACATTACTGAGTCTGGCTTGTATATATGAACATCTCTTATTATTCCTGGATTATTACCTGGAACAAATAACATTGAACGTCTTAATTTCATTAGTTCTCTCCTTATATCCATTTATATTCACTACATTGTGCTGAACGATAGACAGCAGTTTGAACCCTACTTTGTATAACTGGATCTATTGCTCCCTTATCATTTGCAAATACTTTCGCGTCTGTAACATTAAGTGCTTTTAATGTCTCTGCGATAACGTTTTCAATTTGTTCGCCAAACTGAGCCATCACAGTACTTTCTAGCTCTATAGATATTCCATTATCACTTGGCTCTAATATGATTTGAATATCACTTGATTCTAATGTCCCAGCACTAGCAACTACCTTTAATTCCATAGCTAGTATTCCTCCTGTAATTTTTATTAAGTATACATACGTATACCTGTATACAATTACGTTTTATTGTATACCATTTTTCTGATTTAATTATATAAGATGTATTTTTTTTATTCAATATAATTTTAACGATATATAAAATACATCTTACAAAAACGTTGATTTTTCAACATTTTTCTCAATGTTCTTTTGGTGTTTTTCTAATAACTTATATTTTATTATCTAAGGCATAGCTTTATTTTTCACCATTAAAATAAAGCTATGTACTGCTTTTTAATTAAGCAGTACATAGCTTTTTTATAATTTACTTATAATTTTAAAATATAAAATCACTGTCTTCTAATTCTTCATAAACTCCTTTTTGATATCCATTACCTTTAGTTGAGAAAAAATCATGAGTTTTCGTTTCTGTACTTAATCCATTTAAAACTATCGGGTTAACAGGATTTACTTTATAGTATTTAGGAAAGTCTAAATTCTCAAGTGCTTGATTCGCATTATACTTTAAGAAGTTTATTACCTCATCAGAAAGATTTGTACCTTTGTATATTAATCTCGTATAGTTTTCTTCATTTTCCATAAGTTCACGAAGTATTTTATACATTTTATTAGTTACTTCTTCTTGTTCATAAACTTCTAATGAATTATATATTTCTTGTGCAAGTAATCCTATATACTTTCCATGTAACGATTCATCTCTTAGTATTAAAGATATAATCTCTCCACTAGCTACCATCTTTCCTTGACCTGCTAGATATAGAGGGTAGAAAAATCCACTATAGAATAAGAAACTTTCTAAAAATACGCTTGTAACCATTGATAAATATAAACTTTTTTTATCAGTTGTATTTTCATATTGTCTTAAAACTATTTCTGCTTTATTTTGTAAGGTAGGTTCAGTTTCTATCCACTCAAATAATTCATCTATTTCAGCATTTGAAAGTAATGTTGTAAATATAGAAGAATAGCTCTTAGCATGAATTTCTTCCATTGTTCCCATAAATGAAAGTACTGCTTTTCTTTGTAAGTCTTCTGTTAGGCTCATCATTGATGGTATTCCATTATTTCCTTGTTTTGTATCTAATAATGTTAATCCACCTAATACTTTTTTATATAAATTCTTTTCATCAATATTTAAGTTTGACCATGACTTTAAATCTTTAGATATTGGTACTTCCTCTGGAAGCCAAAATTGCTTAACATTTTGTTCCCAAAATAATTGTGTAAAATCATCATCTTCTCTGTTCCAATTAACAGCCTTATGTATAAATGTCATATTTACCACCCTTTCTATACAGAACATGCCACGCATTCATCAACAGATTCTCTTAACATTTTCGTTCTTGTGTAATAAAGACTCTTTAATCCTTTTTTATAAGCATATATATAATATCTTGCAATATCTCTTGTAGTTTTATCATCTGTTACAAATAGCGTAGTTGAAATTCCTTGATCTACATGATTTTGCACAACTGATACCATATCTATTACCTTAAACATATCCATTCTATATGCAGATTGATAATATAGTACATTTTCATTAGTTAAAAAAGGCATTGGATATATTGTTGTAGAATCTCCATAAGTTCTAACCTCTATTTGTTCTGTTATTGGCATTATACTTGAAGTTGCATTTTGAACATAACTAATACTTTGAGTTGGTGCTATTGCCATTAAGTATGCATTGTATATCCCTTTTTCCTTAACTTCCTCTAATAACCTTTCCCAGTCTTTATTGCTTGGTATATAAATACCTTCAAATAATTTTTTCACTTTATCAGTTTTAGGTAAATAGCTTTCTATATAATATTTTTTAAGAACTTCACTTTCTTTACCTTTTGCATATTCAGATTTTTCAAAGCCTTTAAATGTTTCTCCTTTTTCAATAGCTAACTTCATCGACGTTTTTATAGCATAGTATCTAATCATTGCAAAGAAAGTATTTGAAAAGTCTAACGCTTCACTTGATGTATATAATATATCTTCACTCATTAAATATCCGTGTAAATTCATAGCTCCAAGACCTACTGCATGTGACGCATTATTCCCATTTTTTACTGTTGGCACTTCATCTATACTTGTTTTATCCGAAACTACTGTAAGGGCTCTTATTGCCGTATCTACTACATTTTCTATATCTTTATTCTTCATTACATTATAAATATTTAAAGAACCCAAATTACAACTTATATCTTGTCCCCAATTATTTTCACCTTTATACCCAACTATATCTGATGGAGTTTGATATTGGAAAATTTCACAGCATAAATTAGACATTCTAATTTTTCCTAAATCTTTTAGAACATGTTCTTTATTTGCGCTATCAACAAACATTACATATGGATACCCGCTTTCTTGTTGGGTTTGAGCAATTCTTGTTAATATTTTTCTTGGGTTTATTTCCTTTTTTCTAATGTCTTTATCATTAGCTAATTTTTCATACCACTCATCCATATTAATATCATCAATGTTAACTCCGTATTTTTTAAATACAGTATGAGGATAAAATGCATATGCTACTTCATTTTTTTGTGCTAATTCCATAAATTTATCTGGGATAATAGCTCCAATTGATAATGTTGCAAGCCTTATTTTTTCGTCAGCATTAATCTTTTTAGTATCCATTAAAAGCTCAAAATCTGGGTGTAATACATTTAAATATACCGCTCCTGCACCTTGTCTTGCTCCCATTTGATTAAAATAACTAAATGATTGTTCTAACATTTTAGCTACACCAACTACTCCACCACTTGCTCCTTCAATTCCTTTTATACTTTCTCCACTTGCTCTAAGTCTACTTAAATTTAGCGCAACTCCACCACCAATTTTAGATAAGTGATTTGCAGAAGCTACAGCATAAGATATACCTTCACAACTATCTTCAATAGAAAGTAAGAAACAACTCACCATTTCTCCTGCTCTTGCTCTTCCTGCATTTAAAAATGTTGGCGTTGCAGGCTGAAATTCTTGTTTAATTAATTTATCTGAAATTTTTCTAGCAAAATCAACATCTCCATCAGCTAATGCTAATGAACATATTAATACCTTATCTTCATAACTCTCTAAAATTTCTTCTCCATTATTATCCTTTAAAGCATAGTTTTCAAAAAACTTGCTTGAGCTCATATAAGATTTAAATTCAAATTCTTGAGATTTAATATTTTTATAAAGTTCTTTTATAAATGATATATCGTATTTTTCTATAACATCTTTTGAGTAATAATTATTTTTAACTAGATAATCTATTTTTTCTTCAATATTGTTAAAGTGCTTCATTCTAATTTCTATTGATTCATTAATATATACATTAAGAGCTTCTTTATCTTTTTCTAATTGAAACTTACCATTATCATCTCTTATGATAACTTGGTTATTTAATTCTATCCACTTCATACTTATCATTCCTTTTACCGTTTTTTATGATTTTTATGAGACATTATTCTCTTAACCATTGCAATTACTAGCTTATTTATAATCTTCAGTAAAACAAGCAGTATATACTATATGTAGTGCTCATTTGTTTATTTTAAACTATATATAGTATTTACTTCAATGTTTTTTGGTAATATTTTTCCTTAAAATTTTCGTAAATTACGTTTAATTTATATATAAATGGGTAGTTAAAATAAATATCAGATAAATTTAAATTTTTTAAAGGTTTATTTTAAATTAAGTCTAATATATATAAAGTAAATATTTTTCTTCTTATGTCTTTAAGGAACACTAGTTAGTGTTCTTTTGTTTTATTTTTGTACTTATTAATATATTTATTTTTACTAAAACATTAGACTTTAGTATAAAAAATAAGAGCACCTTAAGGCGCTCTTATTTTTTGTATATGTTAAATATTTTTTTAATATAATCATAATCTATATCTCTCATATTAGATATTATTATATCTGATAAACTTAAATCTTGTTTACCTGAATCTTTGTTAAAAAATCCTATGCATTTCATATTAGCAGACTTTGCTGCAAGTACTCCATTTTTAGAATCTTCTATTACAATACATTCTTCACTATTTACACCTAATTCATTTGCAGCTTTTAAGAATATATCTGGAGATGGCTTTGATTTTTCAACACTTTCTCCAGTAATTAATTTATCAAAGTATTTATATATACCAGTACTTTTAGTTACATCTAATATATCACATATTGGAGATGATGAAGCTAATCCTATTTTTATATTATTTTGCTTTAAATTCTCTAATAAACTTTCTACATTCTCTATTAATTCATATCCATCTCTTTTTATAATAACATCTTTTAATATCATCATATTCTCTATTAATTCATTTGTATCTATATTTATAGAATACTTTTGTTTTAGTAGTTCCCATGTACACTCATTAGTCATTCCTATATATTTTTCATATTCTTTATAATCTATATCATGACCATTTTCATTTAATATTTCTTTTGTAACTTTATAGTAAACTGGCTCTGTATTAACTAATACTCCATCCATATCAAAAATAACGGCTTTTAACATATCTATGCCCCCTTTAATATTTAACTTCCAATTACTCCATATGTTATAACCTATATAATATAAATATATTCATCTTAAAATTTAAAGTGTGGTTTAACATTTTTATATTTTAAGTGAAATAAAAAAGTATAGAATAAATATCTATTAGATATTTTCATCTATACTTTATAATACTACATTATCTACTAAATACCTTTATTCTCTGTAGCTTATTGATAGAATTTCTCACTACATTATAACATTGATATTTTATACTATTCTACTAAATTAAATATTAAAGTAACTATAAATAAATCACCTATTATTTCAATATCTAAGCTTCCATCTTGAAGTTCTACAAATCCCTTAGCTATTGATAATCCTAGGCCTGATCCTTCTATATTTCTTAATGAATCTCCCCTTGTAAATCTTTCTGTTATTTCTTTTGGATTAAAATTAAGAGGATAGTTAGATATATTTTTCATAGTTATATTTACTTTATTATCTTTTGTAATCATGTCTATATATACTCTAGTACCTTCTAATGAATATTTTAAAATATTTGATATAAGATTTTCAAACACTCTCCAAAGCTTTCTTCCATCAGCCATTATATAAACTTCTTTATCTGGTGTATTTATAATAAAGTCTAATTTAGTTTTTTCTATTTCTTCTTCCATTTCTACTATACTTTGTGTCAGTAATTGATTTATATCAGTTTTTTCTAAATTAACTTCTATATCATTACTACTAACTTTTGATGCTTCAAATAAGTCATCTATTAATACTTTAAGCTTTTGCGTTCTATTATCAAGTACCTTTACGTAATCTTTTACGTGTTCTGGTTTTATATCTTCTTTTTTCATTAAACTTATGTAGTTTATTATAGCTGTAAGTGGTGTTTTTAAATCATGACTTACATTTGTTATAAGCTCTGTTTTCATTCTTTCACTTTTTAATCTTTCTTCTACAGCTTCATTTATAACTTCACCTAAGCTATTTATATCTTCTACTAATTCTTTGAACATATCATTTTCATTTACTTCTATTTTATAATTAAAGTTACTTTTTTTAAATTCATTTAATGAAGTTTGTATGTCTGTGATTTTTTTCATTTTTTTAATTATTATTAAAGCTAGTAATATATTTCCTAATACAATACCTATAAACATGATTATTATATATTTATTATACTCTAACATATACGAAATAAAATATGGTATGCCATACTTTAACGTATACGTAATAAAATCTGATATACCACTAATACTATTCGTTCCATACATAGTATAAAGTATAATAAATAATACTATAATCTGTATTAATGTAAACAGTATTGCAAATTTTGTTATTACTATTTTATTTTGTGAAATACGTTCTTTTTTATATAACATTTTAAACGCTTTACTTTTATTAACTAAATCCTCTATATTTTTTATATCTATTACTGTATATATAAAATAGTATATATCTAAAAGCAAAATTGTATTAAATAATATATAAAAACCATGGTATTTAAACATATTTAATAATATTAATGATATAACCCCTATTATAAATAAGCCCTCTAAATTAAATATTTTACTACTTTTTGATTTAAAATATAATTTATGCTGTTCTATGTAATCTTCATTATTTTTATAATTCTTTTTTATCTTAATCATATTATTTATATAAAGCAGAAAACTACTTAATAAAACTACTGCTGCAATTATTCTAGAGCCTAGAAAAATCATCGCTTCTCTATTACTTTTTATATTGTCTTCATATAATAATTTAACTCTATCCCCATTTTTATCATAATCACTTTCTTTTATTTTCTCAATACTTGGTATTGCTATATATGTAGTTACATCTTCTTTTTTCGCGTCTACTATGTTTCCATAATTATTTGTAATATAATTTTCTTTCTTTCCGTTTTTTATTTTTTTTAAAGTGTTATTTTTGAAATTAAGCTCTAAAATATACGGAAAATCCTTTGTTATCTTATTAAACTCTTCTATACTATTAGTACCATTATTAGAATAAGTCTTTTTACTATCATTATTTACTACAAATACTTGTGCACTTTTAAACTCTTCAATCATAGTATTTGATTTATTTCTATATGCCAACATATTTTCACTTGCATTATCTCCAACTACTGTATATACAGAACTTGTACCTATATCATATATTGCTCCTTCTAATTGGTAGCTTCTATAAAAATCTTTATTATTACTATACCAATACATATAATTAGATATTAAATCTACTCTAAAAATCATTACTGATATACAAAAACACATAATGGCTACTAATATTTCTTTATTTATTTTAAATTTTATATCCAACACCCCACACCACCTTTATATATTTTGGATCTTTTGTGTTTATCTCAGTTTTTTCTCTTATCCTTCTTATATGTACTGCAACTATCCTGTCACAATTGTATCCTAGCTCTTCCCAAACATTTTCATATACCTTCCTTGAAGAAAATACCCTTCCTTGATTTCTAAGTAATAGTTCTAGTATCTTATACTCAATAGGAGTAAATTTTACTAATTCTCCATCTACAGTTACCTCTTTACTAATATTATTTAATTCCAGTTCTTTATATCTTAAAATATCACTACTTTCCTCAGTATAATTTCCTAAACTTGTGTATCTTCTTAAATTAGACTTTACCCTTGCAACTAATTCAAGTGGATTAAATGGCTTCGTTACATAATCATCTGCTCCCATATTAAGACCTATAATCTTATCTGTGTCTTGTGTCTTTGCAGATACAAGTATTATTGGTATATTTTTTTCTTCCCTTATTTTTAATATTTAGTTCCTAAATTATTAAGATTTTATTAAGATTTTTTAAAATAAAAAAGAGCTGAAAAAATCAGCTCTCTTTTCTATTTCTATTCTCCAGCTATTGATAAACCTTCAACTATTACAGAAGGTGAACCAACATTACTCATAGGGAATGTTAAATCACTACCTACTTCAGCTATATTTTTAAGTAACTCAAAGTAATTTCCTGCTACAGTTATTTGTTCAACAGGGAATGATTTTTTACCATTTTTTATATAAAATCCTTTAGCTGCTAATGAAAAATCTCCACTTACAGCATTTGCTCCAGAGTGTAGACCTGCTAAATCAGTTATCATTAAACCTTCATTTATTTCTTTCATTAAATCATCTAAAGACTTTTTACCTTTTTGTAAGTATAAATTACTTTCAGATACATCAACAGATGATGCGTATGAAGATTTAAATCCATTACCTGTAGTCTTTACTCCTGCCTTATTTGCAGTTTTTAAATTGTGTAGTAATGTAATTAGCTCTCCATTTGAAACTAATTCTTTAGTAAAAGTGGCTACCCCTTCATCATCAAAAGGAGCTGATGCTAATCCATCATCTAATAGTGGATCATCAACTATAGTAACTATTTTTGATGCTATCATTTCCCCTTCTTTATCTTTCAAAAGCGATAACCCCTTTTGAGCTGCATCTGCACTAAAAATCCCAGCAAAAGTCTCAAGAAGCTGAACCATCGCTTCGTTGTATATTATAGTTTTATAGCTTCCAGATTTTACACTCTTTCCTCCCAGCTTAGATAACGCTTCATCAACACCTTGCTTAGCAA
Source organism: Clostridium sp. CCUG 7971 (assembly GCF_017590215.1). GTDB lineage: Bacteria > Bacillota > Clostridia > Peptostreptococcales > Peptostreptococcaceae > Faecalimicrobium. Next base: position 28,594 of record NZ_JAFFPK010000002.1, on the reverse strand, counting down.
TCTTTTTAGGAACTACTTCATCTAAAGAGTTTGCTACTACATATCCTACTCCATCATTTTTTCCACTCTCATCTTCAACTATAGCTACTACATATGATGTAAGTATATTTCCTTTATTCGTAAGTTCTAATCCTTTAGTATTGTATATTCCATAATTTGATGAAGAGTATGATATTTTACAACCATTTAAATTTACAACTTTTTCTGAACACTTTTTAGTTTCTTTTTCTAAATCAAGAACTAATTCTATCATTTTAGCCGGGTCTATATTTTCAAGTTCTTTTGAATATGTTTTAACATTACTATACTCTTTATCTCCTTCATATATAAACTGAACATCATTATTTTCAATTAAATTAGCACTACTCTTAGCATTATTTATTAGCATATTTATAGCATCTTCATCTAATATTTCGGTATATGAATATCCCATTTTCCCATCTATTTTTCCCCTAAATGATAACCCAAATGATTTAGATAAATTGTATTTTTCAACTTCTCCTTCGTAAACACTTATGCTTATGCTTTCACCATAGCTATAATAGATTTCACACTCTTTAAATCCTTCTTCAATTGCTTTTTTAAATAATAAATCTTTAAATTTTATAAAGTTCATATTAGTCCTCCTTTCTTCCACCAACTGTTATTTCTCTTACTCTTATCATAGGCTGACCTACATTTGTTGGTATACTTCCAGATGATGAACCACACATACCTTGAGCTTGAGCTAAGTTATTCCCAACCATATCGATATCCATAAGTACGTCGCTACCTTTACCTATTAAACTAGCTCCTCTTACTGGTTCTACTATCTCACCATTTTTAACTAGGTAACCTTCAGATACTGCAAAGTTAAACTCTCCTGTTACTGGGTTTACAGAACCGCCTCCCATTTTCTTTGCATATAATCCATTATCTATTGATTTTATTATATCTTCTGGCTTATCTTCACCTTTTGCAATATATGTGTTTGTCATTCTTGAAGTTGGAGCAAACTTGTAACTTTGTCTACGAGAACTTCCAGTTGACTCCATTTTCATTCTTCTTCCATTTAATTTATCTATCATGTATGATTTTAATATACCATTTTCTATTAGTACATTTCTTTTAGTTGGAGTTCCTTCATCATCTATATTTGCTGAACCCCAATGATTCTTAAGCGTTCCATCATCTATTGCAGTTACTTTACTTGATGCAATTTGATGACCTAGCTTATCTGCAAACACAGAGTTCCCTTTAGCAACAGCTGTAGCTTCAAGAGAGTGACCACAAGCTTCATGGAATATTACTCCTCCAAATCCATTGTCTATTGCTACTGTCATTTTACCAGCAGGACAATTTCTAGCATTTAGCATAGTATATGCTACTCTTGATGCTTCTTTTCCATAATATTCTGGGTCTATATCTTCAAATATCTCAAATCCTTTACATCCTCCAGGACCTTCAAATCCAGTTTGATTTTCACTTCCCTTTGATGCTACAGAACTTATACCAAGTCTTGTTCTTATTCTTCTATCTTCAACGTATAATCCCTCAGTGTTTGCTATTAAAACTTTTTGATCTTTATCTGTGTAACTTATACTTACTTGTGATATATCTGTGCTATACTCTTTTGCATTTTTATATGCAGTTTTCATTACATTTATTTTCTTTTGATAGTCTACGCTACTTGGGTATAGTTTTATAGGGTTTATATCTGTTAAAATTTTATTATTATTTAGTACTACCATTTTTTCTTCAGATAAGCTACCTAACGCTAGTGCTGCTTTATATGCAGTATCAAGCATACCACTTAATGAATTATCATTTGTGTATGCATAAACACTCTTAAATCCTTTAAATATTCTTATTCCAATACCATAGTTTCTCCCACCTAGAGCATTTTCTATTTTATTATCTATTAATCCTATTGAGTTAGTGATTGTATCTTCTTCAAATATTTCTGCAAAATCTCCACCTGTAATTAAGCACTTTTCCAGTACTTGTGTAGCAATTTCTCGTAAAATCATAACTTCCTCCAATCTATATTTAGATCTTTATTTCATTTTAGTATTAATTATATCTTTTATTTCTATAATTATCCAATAAAATTTATATGTAATCATAATATATTTATTTAGCATATGTATTAGACTTAGCTGAGATAAATTATAAAACTATATCATCTAAAATTAGTATACATTCTTATATGGATTTCCAACATTAAATATATTTAATATATTTGAGATATCAGATATAAAATTATCTGCTTTTATTGATATACTAACTATTATAAAAATTAAAGTTATTATAGAGACTAGTGTACTTATTTTTATTATTAAATTTCTTTTTTCAATATTTTCTTCTTGTTTTTTCGCTTTATTTATTTTATCTAATTCTCTTTTTCTCTTCACTCTTTGCAAACTACGATTCATTTTATTACCACCTTCTAAGTTTTATTATAATAATTAATATCATTTTATCCTTAAGTTAAGCTTAACTTTGTATTGTTTTCATAAAAAAAGACCATATTAAAAATTTTAATATAGTCTTTTTTTATTATGAAAACTGTGTGATTTATCTAAATTTTTACTTTTATTTCTCTTTCATAGCTTTATTATACATATTGTATGTTAACCTACTGTTTACTATCTTTTTAATTTATATGTTTTGCCAGTTATAATTATTAAATTGTTTCAAATAATATTAATAGCTTCTTTTTAGTTAGTACTTTTTTAGTTGATCTTAATATTTAAAAAGGAGTCGTAAAATACGACTCCTTCTTTTATATTTACTTAGATACCTTTTTTAATTCAGCTATAAATCCTAGTACTGACTCTTTAGTTGTTGCCCATGAAGTTACTAGCCTTATAGCAGTATTTTCTTCATCAACTTTAGACCATATACTGAATGCATAATTATTTTTTAGTAAATTTATTACATCATTATTAAATATAGGGAATACTTGATTAGATGGAGAATCTACTAAATATTTATATCCTAATTCATTTATTCCATCTCTTAAAATATTAGCCATTTCATTTTCATGTCTTCCTATTTCAAAGAATAAATCTTCTTTAAATAGTTCTAAAAATTGTATTCCTAATAATCTTCCTTTAGCAAGCATAGCTCCTTTTTGCTTTAAGTAATATCTAAAATCTTCTTTAAGAGATTCTTTACATATCACTATAGCTTCCCCAAATAATGCTCCATTTTTAGTTCCACCTATGTAAAAAGCATCTGTCAAATTACTTATATCAGATAATGTCAAATCGTTTTCTCTACAGCATAAGGCAGAACCAAGTCTTGCTCCATCCATATATAAAATTAAATTGTTCTCTCTACAAACTTTATTTAATTCTTCTAATTCACTTTTAGTATATATAGTTCCTATTTCCGTTGAGTTTGATATATAAACAAGTTTTGGCTTTACAACATGCTCATTAGTGTGCTTAGAAAGTGCATATAATACATCTTCTTTTCTTAACTTCCCATCTTTTACATCAACTGTTATAATTTTATGGCCTGTAGCTTCTATTGCTCCTGTTTCATTAGCAAATATATGTCCTGTATTTGCAGATATTGCTGCTTCATGTGGTCTTAAAAATGCTGATATAGCAGTTAAATTAGTTTGTGTTCCTCCAGGTATAAAATGAATATCTACATTTTCATTTTGTAATTTTTCCTTTATAGCTGTTACCGCTTTTTCACAATATGTATCTAAACCATAACCTTCACTTTGTTCTAGATTTGTTTTAACTAAAGCTTCAAGAATTTGTGGATGTGCTCCTTCACTGTAATCACTTTTGAAACTATGCATATCTGATCCCCCTCTTTTGTATAAATTAAATATAATTTTATATTAACATTATTTAGAATTAGTATCTATATCATATACAATTATTTTTCTAATTCTTCAATCATATTTAAATTATTTCTATTAATATATACCGTCGTTTCTAATTGTATCCATAGATAAAATTTTGACTTTAGCCAAATTATCTTAATTAGTCTCTGATGTAGTTAATCATTACGGCTCCATTATAAACTTTAGATTCTCTTAACTTGAGCTTTAACTCTTTGCTTCCTTCTTTAAATAAAGATATACCTTCACCTAAAATAGTTGGTATAACTGTTATAATATATTCATCTATTAAGTTTACCTCTGTTAGATGTCTTACTAACTCTGCCCCACCAACTATCCAAATATCTTTACCTTCTCTTTTCTTTAAATTGTTTATAAAAGCACATATGTCCTCTTTTATAAATTTAACATCTTTATTATTTTCAATATCCTTACTTGTAAACACAAAACTATCTATGCCTTCATATGGCCAAACACCAACACTTAGTTCATTTACAACTTGGTCGTAAGTTGTTTTCCCAAGTATAACAGTATCTATTCCTTCATAGAAGTCCTTATATCCAAAGTCACTATCTGGTTCACTTCCATCACCACAAAGCCAATCAATATCTCCATTTTTTCTTGCTATATATCCATCTAAGCTCATTGCTATATATAAAATTACTTTTCTCTCTCTTTTCATAATTTTGTACCCTTTCTTTTTTTGATTATTTTAATTATTAACTTACTTACAAAACATATTATACTAAATAATAGCTGACATCTTATATCATATTTGAAATGAAAATTTATGAAATCTTACATCCTTAGAATAATATAAATAAAGCTAGGAATATTCCTAGCTTTATTTATATTAAAGTATAATTATATTTTATTATATAAATATTTCTATTTAATATCTTCTTCTCTTAATATATATAAACCATCCTAATATGCATACCACAGCTCCTATTGTTATATATTTAAAAGTATTTTTACTTTTTTTATTTGATATTTCTCTCTTTCCTTCTGACATTATAGTATCTACTTCTTTTTCTGTATATCCTTGTTCTTCTAACTCTCTAGCTATATCTTGCTCCGTTACTCTATCTCTATTATTAAATACTTTATCTAGTGCATAATAATAAAACCATGCATTATTTGTTGAGAAAAAGTTATTTTTGCTATAATTTTTATAATAGCTTGGCTTGTACGTTGAGCTATTATTTGCTGATGTATTATCTTTCTTATTTTTATCTATAGTTTTAGGCTTAACTGTAAAGTTTGCACTATCTGCTTTAAGTGAAGATTTATTAGAATCTGCATTTACTTTTTTTGTATTGCCAGCAACTGCAGCTGCTCCAGCCATAGAACCAACCTTTAGAGCTGTCTTTGCTTTATTTTTATCACTTTCTTTTTTTGATTTATCTGTTAAATTATTACTTTCTTCATCTTTTGAATCAGATTTATTTTTGCTAAAGTTTCCTGATTTTACTTTATCAGTTTTATTAGAACTAGACTTAATACTTGGCGAGTCATTACTTGTATTTTTTTTAGTTGATTGATTAGGTGATTCTTTCGAATTAAACGACTTTAATTCATCTTTAGTTGATTTAACTTTAAGTGAAGACTTTGATTTACTACTTAAACTACTTCCCTTATAAGATGAACTAATACTACTTTTTGATGCTCTAGATGACGAGCTTCTACCTATTTTTGCTTCCACCACTGTTGGCATTGCCAATAATATACAAAGAATTATTGATAAAACTTTGCTGATTGTTTTTTTATTCATTATTACTTCCCCCACAATATATAAATTACATATAACTTATATACTATAATACTTTGTATTTTTTGTCTTGCAGTTTTTGTTATTTATTTTATAATTTTATTGATTTAGTCGCAATATATGTATCTATATGTTTATCTAACAAATCTCCTCCTGAATTATCCTCATAAAATCCACTGATTAAAAATCCCGCATCTATTTGATCGCCAATCTGACTTTGAAGTGAGTGCCCAAATTCTAAAGTATCATTTGTATCTAATCTTTCTTTTAATTGATCTTTTGGCAATTGCTCTATATCAGAATATGGAATGTGACTTTTAATAATTAATTTATTATTTTTTCCCATTCATATAAATCAAAAATTTCATCCTTAAACCTTGATTAATGATTACTTAAAACTAATAATTTTTTTCCTTTGTTCATTTACATTAACACTTTCTTTTGTACTACAAACAAATGTAAATATACTTAATAAGCTTGTTATTGATATTATTACTATCTTTTTTTAATCAAAAAAACCTTAACCGCTCTCCCTTTTACTTTTAACATACAAATATAACATCTTGTATTAATCACTTTCTTCTCTTAATAAATTTGTAATAATTATAGTTTTATGTTATAAATTCTTAATTATTTAGGCTGTATTTTGTAAATTCACACTATAAATGTGTATGATATAATAGTTTTCAAAGGGGTGAATCAAATGAATAAAAGCGTACTAATCGTGGATGATGATAAAGAAATAGTAGATGCTATTGAATTTTATCTAAAGCCAGAGGGCTTTAATACATTTAAAGCTTATGATGGTCTTGAAGCTATTGAAGCTTTGATAGAAAATAAAATAGATCTAATAATAATGGATGTTATGATGCCAAATATGGATGGTCTAAAAACAACTTTAACAATTAGGGAAAATAACAATATTCCTATAATACTTTTATCCGCTAAAAATCAAGATATGGATAAAATTTTAGGTCTTAATATGGGTGCTGATGATTATGTCACTAAGCCATTTAATCCATTAGAGCTTATAGCTCGTGTTAAATCTCAGCTAAGAAGGTTTATAAACTTAAATACTATGAAAAATAACAATACTATAATTGATAGTAATGCTATCTTAACTAGTGGAGGACTTTCTTTAAATAAAGATAGCAAGCAAGTTACTCTAGATGGCGAAGAAGTAAAGGTTACTCCTATTGAGTTTAAAATATTAGAGCTTTTACTTTCAAATAAAGGTGTTGTATTTTCATCTAAGGATATATATGAAAAAGTTTGGGAAGAGGTTGCTTATAACTGTGAAAAAACTGTTGCTGTGCATATAAGAAGGATTAGAGAAAAAATAGAAATAAACTCTAAAGATCCTAAATATTTAAAGGTGGTGTGGGGAATTGGATACAAAATTGAAAACATTAATTACTAATAACTCTAGTCTAAAACTATTTGCTAATAATTCTAAGTTAAAGCTCATATCATTAACTTTACTTTTTTTAAGCGTATCAATATGTTTTGAAGCTTGCTTTAATTTATTATTTAGCTTTGGTAATTTATATAATACATCTTCTATAGCTAAGTATATATTCTTTGGACCAGTTGAAAGGTATTCAAATTTTGATATTATATATACTGTAAAAGCTCTTGCTTTTACTACTTGCATTTTGTCTATTATATTATTTATAATTTATAGATTAAACAAAGATACTGATAATAATTTTTTAGATAATATTTTTAAACTATTATCAAAACTCTCAATAGATAGTATTTTCTTATTTATAATTTCATTATTTTTAATTAGATATTTCTTTTGGAACAACACTAGTTCGTTTTATGATAACATTTTAATTATATTTAATTTTATAATTTTATGGTCAGTTTATTTTACTTATAATAGTTTTAAACTTTATAATGAAAACTTAAAAGATAGGATTATTATTTTGAAATTTTTCCAAAATATATTAAATAAACATAACGAAAAATCTTTTAATAAAAAGTTAAAGTCAGTTTTTGTAGTAGCTATAGTTATCCAATTTTTACTATCTTACATATTTTTTAGAGCAGTTTCCTATTACGCAGAAGCTTTAGTTCCTTCAATAGTTCTTTCTATTTTTAATATTATCTGTTATTCATATATATATCATTTTTTAAGTAAAAAAACTAATTATATAAACTACTTATCTACTAATATTAAAAATATTGAATCTGGAAATTTAGAATATAAATTAGACGTAATAGGAAATGATGAAATAACTTCTATTGCAAGTAGCATAAATAATTTAACAGATGGCCTTGAAAATGCATTAGAAGAAAAACTTAAAAGTGAAAAAATGAAAACAGAACTTATCACAAATGTAAGCCATGATTTAAAAACTCCACTAACTTCTATTGTAAGTTATATTGATATACTTAAAAACAATGAACTTGATTTAAAAACTACAAAAGACTATATAAATATATTAGACAGAAAGGCTACAAGACTTAAGACTTTGGTTGAAGATATATTTGAAGCCTCTAAAATAAATAGTGGTGATATAGAGCTTTTTATAGAAAAAACGGATGTTAAAGAACTTCTTATACAAAGTATTGTAGAGCTTGAAGATAAAATAGAAAAATCAAAACTTGATTTTATAATAAACACGCCTGATGACTCTGTTTTTGCTAATATAGATGGTAAAAAAACTTTTAGGGTATTTGAGAATCTTATAAATAATATAACTAAATACTCTCTTTGCGGCACTAGAGTTTATATTGATTTAGATATTGTTGATGATAATATAATTATTACTATGAAAAACATATCTAATCACAAGTTAAATATAAGTTCAAATGAACTTTTAGAGAGATTTGTTAGAGGAGATATATCTCGTAATACTGATGGAAGTGGACTTGGACTTTCAATATCTAAAAATTTAGTTGATCTTCAAAATGGTACTTTAAATTTAAATATCGATGGTGATTTATTTAAAGTTGTTGTAAAGTTTAAATCCATAAACTTATAATTGTTATTTAAAATTTTTTATACTCTATTTTATATAAAAAGGAAATTAAATATAAAATAATTCTGATTTTTTAATTGCTTTTTATTTTATTGTATCCTACACTTAACTTGAAAATTTTTTGAGATAATTGGTATTTATGGGGGATTAGAATATGAAAAAATTAGCTGTAGCAGACCGTTCTTTATGTAAAAATTGCTTGTCATGTGAATTAGCTTGTTCTCAAGCGTTTTACAAAACTTATGGAGACTCAACAACTTGTATTAAAATTGACACAAAGAAAGATAATTCTATACTTGTAAAAGTTTGTAATCAATGTGGCCTATGTGCAAAAAAATGTCCTACGGGAGCTATAACTCAAAATGCTAAAGGTGTCTACATGATAAATAAAAAATTATGCACTGGGTGTCTTACTTGTGTTGATGTCTGTCCAAAAAATGTAATGGCAAAAGTTGAAGAAAGACCTGTTCCAAGCAAATGTATTTCTTGTGGAATTTGCGTTGATGCCTGTCCTATGGGTATCCTTGAAATTCAGGAAGCATAATCTTAACAATACCTACATAATAATTAAAATCAAAATGGCATGAGTATTTAATATACTCACGCCATTTAATCTATTCTATAACTATTCAGATTTTTTATATTCACCATATAATTTACCACACTTAAGCATTATAATAAATATACTTAGCATTAAAATACCTTTTAATATACTACTTAAACTAATACTCCACCATACGCCATCTAGTCCAAGTATTTGTGGTTTCGATAAAAAATAGGCTGCTGGTACTCTTGCACCTGTTAAAATTGTTATTATTAATGCTGGTATAAATGTTTTTCCAAGTCCTTTAAATGCTCCTGTTGTTATTATTTCTAAGCACATAAATAACTGAGAATATCCTAATATCTTAAGATATATAGTCCCTTCTCTTATAGCATCTGGCTCTTGTATAAATGCACTAAATATATATTTCCCAAAGAATACTAATATTAGTGTATTAATGATACCGAGTATTAAAGCTATTATTAAAGTTATTTTGCAACCTTTATTTATTCTATCATATTTTTTAGCTCCATAATTTTGGCCTACAAAACTTCCAAGTGCTACTGCAAGTCCTTCTGCTGTCATCCACGTGATAGATTCAATTTGAGACCCTACCTTTTGAACTGCTATTGCTACTGGTCCAAATGCAGCAACAACTACTCCTATTAACATAGAAAATACAGTAAACATACCACTTTGTATAGCAACAGGAAGCCCTAATTTGCATAGTACACTATAATAATTTAATTCTATATCTTTAAATAATTTCACTTTGAAATATTCATTTTTATTTTTTACGATTATAATTAAAAATGATGTAGCCACAACTATTTGTGCAATAACTGTAGCTATTGCAGCACCTACTACTCCAAGCTTTGGAAACCCACCAAGTCCAAGTATTAATACGGGGTCTAATATAATATTTGTAACTAGCCCTATAGTATTAATCTTAAAAGGAGTTTTACTATTTCCAAGACCATTAAATATTGCTGTAAATACTGGATTTATAAAATAAAATACCATTCCTAGTGCAACTATTACTAAATACTGTCTAGACATATTAATAACTTGTGCATCACCCAATCTAAAGAAACCTATTAATTGTCTATTAAATAAAACTAAAAATATAGTATATAATACCGATAAAATAATATTTATTTCTATAGCTGCTTTTATAAATGATTTTGTTGATTTTATATCACCTTCACCTATACTTTGTGCTACTTTTACTTCTCCGCCTATTTTAGATATAGTTATAAATGCCATAGCAAGCCATGGGAAAAATCCAGCTGTACCAACAGCAGCCACTGCACTACTTCCAGCTTTGCCAACCCATATCATATCAGTTAAGTTATAAGCCATTTGTATAAATGATGTTCCCATTATTGGAAGTGCTAATTTAATTAACTTACTTGCAATTTTTCCTTGTGTTAAATCAATTCTGCCTTTCATATTATCTCCTTATTCAGTTTTTAATAGTTTTATATGTTTTGCTAATAAGTTTTAATTATACCCTAAAAATTCTATATTAAATATAGAAATATATAAAAATACCTTGTAACAATTACAAGGTACTTTTATATTAATATAATCTAGCTTTATTAACTAATTTATTATAAACATTTAGCATATGTTTTTCATCCGTACAACTTTCTATATCCGATATATTAATCCATTTAACACCACTATTTTCATCCTCTTTGACAAATAATTTTTCACTTTCATCTGCTTCCAGTACATAGGCTATTGATAAGTGTAAATGAGATGCAACATATTTTCCTCTTTTAATATGAGCGATTACAGGTAGTATATCTATACAGCATATATTATTAGTTACTGGTACTACATTCTTAATGCCAGTTTCCTCTTTTGCTTCTTTTACAGCAACATGCAATAAATCACAATCACCATCAGCATGACCACCAGTCCATCCCCAAGAATTATAGATATTATGGTGAATCATAAGTACTTTATCTCTATTTTTATTTACAATAAATCCAGAGCTAGTAATATGTGCTACTTCATTATCTCTAGTTAATATATCATCATTTTCTTTTATACATTTTAATATTATTTCTTTATCTTTTTTTCTTGTTCATCAACAGGAACATATCTCTCTATTTCCTCAATCCAATTCATGCTACACCCCTTATTATTTTGAGTTTTTCATATATTGTATTGCCTTTAATGTACCCATTTTAGAATGGTCAAATGTAAGTCCACCTTGGAAGTATACATTATATGGAGGTCTTATTGGAGCATCTGCACTTAATTCTATAGAAGAGCCTTGAATAAATGCACCTGCAGCCATTATAACTTCATCATCATAACCTGGCATTGCCCATGGCTCTGGCTTAACATACGAATCAACAGGAGCCGCTGCTTGTATTCCTTGACAAAAAGCTATAACTTCTTTAGCATCTTTAAGTCTTACTATTTGTATGATGTCACTTCTAACATCATCATACTTTGGAAGAACATCATATCCCATTTTTTCAAATGCTCTTGCACAGAATATTGCACCCATTACAGCTTGAGATACAACGTATGGAGCCATGAAAAATCCTTGAAGTACACTTCTACTAGTTCCAAATGTTAATCCACATTCTTTACCTATTCCAGGAGAAGTTAATCTATATGATATAAGTTCAACTAAGTCAGCTCTACCTGCTATATATCCACCAGTTAAAGCAAGACCTCCACCTGGATTTTTAATTAATGACCCAGCCATTATGTCTGCTCCAACATCAGTTGGTTCTTTAGTTTCTATAAATTCTCCATAACAGTTATCAACCATAACTATAAGATCTTTATTTATAGATTTTACAGTATCTATTACTTCTTTTATATCTGCTATTGTAAGTGATTTTCTCCAAGAGTATCCTTTAGATCTTTGAATCATAACAAGTTTTGTTTTATCATTTATCTTTTCTTTTATTCCTTCTAAGTCAACATTTCCATCTTCTAAGAAATCTACTTGATTATATGTAACTCCAAATTCTTTTAAAGAACCTTTTTCTTCTCTTATTCCTATAACACCTTCTAATGTATCGTATGGTTTTCCAGTTACTGAAAGTATTTCATCACCAGGTCTTACTATACCTTGTAAGCAAAGTGTAAGAGCATGAGTACCATTAACTATTATCGGTCTAACTAAAGCATCTTCTGCACCAAAAACTTCAGAATATATTTCTTCTATTTTTTCACGTCCAATATCATTATATCCATATCCTGTAGTCCAGTTAAAGTGATTATCACTTAGGTGAGCATTTTGCATAGCTTTCAATACCTTATACTGATTGTATTCTCTTACTTTTTTTATTTCTTCAAATCTACCTTTAATGTCATCCATAACACCTTCAGATAATTCAAATACCTCATCATCTAATTGATAAAATCCTTTTAATAACTCTTTTGTTTCGTTTAGCATATTTTTCACCTGTCTCTTTTAATTTTAACATTAAAATTTTATCACACTAAATAATTTAGTTCAAGTTATCTGGCATTTACTAGAATTTTTGAATATGTTCTTACTAAATATATAAATATAAAAATGCTACTATAATTTTTTATAGTAGCCATTTTTATATTTATATACTATATATTTACCACAATTTTTTTGACTACATCCTTAGGCATTAGTTTCCATATATACTTTGATAATGAAAAATCTATCATACTATGTATTATGGTTCCTATTCCAACTAGTCCTAGTATTGAAACAATAAACCCCTTATCATAATAACCTTGAGATAAAGAAGACCCTAAATAAAATGGTATTACTATTAATACTTCCCCTATTGCATGTATTAAAGAAACCGTAAAAGAGTAAATTAACGATGATTTACCTTCCTCAATTATATCTTTATGTTTTTTTAAATATATTGATCCTACTATAACAAATATTAAATGACTTAATGCTCTTAACACAACCGTAATTGGAAATCCTCCCAATAAAAAACCTATAGTACTGCCAACTGTAACAAATATTGCTGTACCTGGCGAAATAAACATAGCTAAAAAAATCGGAACATGGCTAGCTAATGTAAATGATGCAGGCTCTAATATTATTTTAATTGGTGAAAACATAGGTATTATAATTGCAATAGAACATAAAATTGCTGAAATAACAACAGCTTGAGTGTTTACTTTTTTATTCATATCTTTATCCCCCTTATTTAAACTGTATATACACCAGTAATTACAGTTTAAATAAAAAGAATGTTCTTGTCAATATTATAATAAATATCCTTTCGATTCTAAGCTTTTTATAATTTCATTAAATGATACTTCATCCCTACATTTTATTGTATGTAAATGTATACCATCAGTTAAATCCGCTAAAGGGTTTACTATGTCAGATTTAAGTTTTTGAATAAATTCTTTTACATCACGTCTAGATGATAAATATAAATCTCCAGTTATTTGACCATATAGACAGTGTTCAACCATTACATTTACTACAGTTGCACCTTCATCAACTATTGAGTTAAGTTCATCTTCAATGTACTCCTTGCTATGTTTACAAGCTATAGTTTTTAATATATAATCCTCACTTTCTTTCTTATCATTTAATATATATCCTTTTGATGTTGATATAATATCTTCACCTGCAGCTTTAAGTATTGCAACATCCCCTACTATAACTTGTCTACTTACATTTAATTCACTTGCTAAACTTGTACCACTAACTGCTTGTTTAGAATTTTTTAATATTTTTAATATATTTTCTCTTCTACTTAAAACGCTCATTTAACATTTCTCCTTAATTTAAATACTATAAATCTATTATAACATTTGCTTGTAAAATTAAAATAAGACTACTATTTAAATTTAGCAGTCTTATTTTAATTTATATATTAAATTATCTATGGTTATTGTTATTATTTCCTTGTTGATTATTATTTTGTAAGTTTATATATTTTCCAGGTAATATAGTGGAAACAGCATGTTTGTATATCATGTTTTGTTGTCTGTTATCCCCTTCTAACATTATTATATAACTATCAAATCCTTTGACAATCCCCTTTACTTGTACCCCATTCATTAAATATATAGTTACAGGTATTTTTTCTTTTCTCGCATTATTTAAAAATAAATCCTGTAAATTTAAAGCTACATTTTTCATTAGATATCCTCCCGAAATTTAAATTAATAAATTAATATATTTTTTATTTTTTTACTATTTCTCTATTCTTATATTCTATACATATTATACCATATTTTCAATATGCTTGATTATATCATCTTTAAGTACTTTGCTATCAGTATAACTATCTAAGTCAAACCATTTTGCATTTTCGTATCTTCTAAACCAAGTTAATTGTCGCTTGGCATATCTTCTTGAATCTCTTTTTATTATTTCAATAGCTTCATCAAGTTCATATTCGCCTTCTAAGTATTTGATTATTTCTTTATAACCTATGCCCTGCATAGATATCATATCTTTAGTATATCCCATACTAATTAATCTTTTTACTTCTTCAATAAGCCCTGACTCCATCATAATATCTACTCTTTTATTTATTCTTTGATATAGACGCTCTCTATCTCTATTTAATACTATTATTATAGGCTCGTATCTATCATTAAATTTTAAATCATTAGAAAAATCATTCATTTTTTTACCACTTAATGCCACTTCTAAAGCTCTTATTACTCGCTTTGTATTATTTTTGTGTATTCTATTTGCACTATCAAAATCAAGTTCTCTTAATTTATTGTGCATATAATCGATACCATTTTCTTCAAGCTCTATTCTTAATTTCTCTCTAAGTTCATTATCAGCATCAGATTTTGCAAAATCCATATTATATATTAAAGAGTTTAAATAAAGTCCAGTACCTCCAGTTACCAGTACTTTCTTTCCTTTTTCATTTATTTCTTTAATATATTTATTTGCTCTATCTTGAAACTCTGAAACCGAAAATGTAAAATCTGGAGTAACTTCATCTATTAAGTAATGCTTAATTCCATTCATTTCTTCTTCCGTTACTTTTGCACTACCTATGTCCATATACTTATATATTTGCATAGAGTCTGCTGATATAATCTCGGCATCTAGTTCTTTTGATAAATTTATTGATAAATCAGTTTTACCAACAGCCGTTGGGCCTGTAAGTATTATAATTGGTGTCTTTTTCATAATGTTCCTTTCCTAACTACATAATTCTTTTAAACATTTTTTCTATTTCAGTTTTAGAAATTTCTACTATAATAGGTCTACCATGTGGACAAGTAAAAGGATTTTTACATTCTTTCATTTGTTCAAATAAAGATTTTATCTCTAAAGTATTTATTTTATCATTCGCCTTTATCGCTGACCTACATGCCATCGATGCAAATCTTTCACCTTTAAGCTCATAGTTATTTTTTATTTCATCTATATTATCTATTATTTGTAATATGAATTTTTCAGATTCAGGAACACCAAATATAGTTGGCACACATCTTATCATTATATGATTATTACCAAATATATCTATTTCAAAACCAAAGTTCTTAAATAATTCTAGGTTTTCTTCAGCTTTTAACATATCAACATTTGAAAGTTCTACTACTATAGGATTAAGTAACAATTGCATATTTATATCTGATTTGTAAAACTTATTCATATACCTTTCATATAAAACTCTTTCATGTGCAGCATGTTGATCTAATAAATACATAGAATTACCTTTTGATAATATTATATAAGTATCAAATATAGTCCCTATAACATTATAATCATCTAATGAAAATCTATTGTCATCTATTTTTTCTTCAAAGAAATTTTGTTGTTCATCTTCTTTTACATCTATATTGTAAATTGAAAGATTTTCACTTATATTCTGTAATTCATTTATAGCTTGAGATTTATACATATTATCTATTTGAGCATTAAAATCATCTTTATTTTCCTTAAAAGAATGTTCTAATGAGTATACATTAGCTTCTTTTATATTTTCATTCATATATAAATTTTTATTACTTTCCTCATTTATACTTGAGCTTTTATTTATTATGTCATTAACAGATAGAAATGTATCTATTGGTTTTTCACTATCTATTTCTATTACTTCAATTTTTTTATGTTCTTTTTCAAATGGTTCTATTTTTCTCTCAGCTAAGTTGTTAATAGATCTTGGTTGAATTTTATTTTTATCATAAACTTCATATTTTCCTATTAGGCTAGAACTTAATAATTTACTTCTTAAATAGTCTCTAAGTTCTATATATAATTCTTGTTCATTTTCAAATTTTATTTCAAGTTTTGTTGGATGTATATTAACATCTATACTCGCTGGATTTATCTGCATATTTAAAAAGCATACTGCATGCTTATTTATAGGAATAATAGATTTATAAGCTTCACTTATTGCATCTAATATTACTTTACTTTTTACAAATCTTTTGTTTATATAAATATGCTGTAAATTTTTATTAGATCTGTAAACATTATTATTTCCTACAAATCCACTTATTTTAAAATATTTACAATCATAATTTACTTCAATTAAATTTTCACATACATCTTTTCCATAGATACTTCTTATAACACTGGTTAGCTTACCGTCTCCTGGAGTATTTAACATTGGTTTATTATTGTTAACATACTTAAATTGAACACTTGGGTTTCCTATAGCTAACTTATTAATTAAATCACTTATATTTATAGTTTCTGCATGAGTTGATTTTAAAAACTTTTGTCTTACAGGTGTATTATAAAATATATCTTTAATGATTATAGTAGTACCATTATTTGCTCCAGCTGGTTCTTTAGATATTATTTTTCCACCTTCTACATAAACCTTCGTACCAACTGGCTCATCTTTAGTCTTTGTAATCATATCTAATTTTGAAACTGCTGATATAGATGCTAATGCTTCTCCTCTAAAACCTAGAGAGTATAAGTCATATAAATCATCAATTTTGCTTATTTTACTAGTGGCATGTCTTAAAAATGATTTATCAACTTCACTAGAAGCTATTCCACTACCATTATCTATAATCTTTATGAATTTTTTACCGCCATCAGCTATATCTATAACTACCTTAGATGCACCTGCGTCTATGCAGTTCTCAATTAGTTCTTTAACGACTGAAGAAGGTCTTTCTACAACTTCCCCTGCCGCTATTTTATTTATAGTTAAATCATCTAATATATTAATTCTATTCATATATACACCTCCTCTAAATAAAATTATTTCCCACTACGAACGCAGTTAATTTTAAGCAACGGATATGATTGAGCGTATGCGAGTATCACATCGTTGGCGCTATGAGCGTAGCGAATTTTTCGCTTTCTTTTGAAGATTATAAAGTGCATTCATAGCATCAAGTGGAGTCATATTTAATATATCTAAATTTAATATTTCATCATTTAAATTGCTATCATTTATAGTATCGAAAGAAATTTGAGTAAGTGCAACTTCAGCTACAGCATTATTTGATCCTTCTTTTAGCTTTTTATACTCATTATTTATTTTATCTAACTCTTTTTTAGTTTTTTCGCTTTCTTTAATTAAAATTTGATAATCATTTTTTATAGACTCATTTTCAAATTTTTCTTTAGTTACTTTTGTTAATTGTTCTTCTAAAATTAATTTATCTTGTCCTAATCTTTCTAATTCAATTTCTAGGCTTTTTATTTTGTCCGTAGTTTCATATACAATATTCTCTTTTACTTGTAAATCAACTAAACTATCTGAGTTTATAGCTATATTATTATATACATGGTTTTTCTCTAAATCTTTTAGTATATCTTTTGCTCTATCTATAACTTTATCTGGAAGTTTTGCAAGCTTTGCAACGTATATTCCATAACTTTTGTCTGCACCTTGAGGTATTATTTTTCTTAAGAATATTATTCCGTCATTATCTTCTTTAACTGCTATAGAATAATTTTTAACATCTTCAAATTCATTTTCTAGATCCGTTAATTCATGGTAATGTGTTGCAAATAAAGTCTTACACTTTATATTATTTTGAATGTACTCAACTATTGACCACGCTAAACTTATACCATCATAAGTACTAGTTCCACGACCTATTTCATCAAGTATAACTAAACTTTTTTCTGTAGCATTTTTAAGGATTAATGATACTTCGCTCATCTCAACCATAAATGTGGATTGTCCTTGGCTTAAGTCATCACTAGCTCCAACTCTAGTAAATATTCTATCTAGTATTGGAATATTTGCATATTCAGCTGGAACAAATGAACCAATATGTGCCATTAAAGCTATTATAGCAGTTTGTCTCATATATGTAGATTTACCTGCCATATTGGGACCTGTTATTATATTTATAATATTTTCGCCACTATTTAAATAAGTGTCATTTGCTACAAAGTTTTCTTCTCCTACAATACGTTCAACAACCGGATGTCTTCCATCTTTTATATCTAACTTATTTTCTTCATTTATATTAGGTTTTACATAATTATTAATATAGGCAACAGTCGCTAAAGATACAAATACATCTATATTTGCAATAGTCTTTGCAACCTTTTGTATCCTATCTATATTTTTATATATTTCATTTCTTATATTTACAAATATCTCATACTCAAGTGCTTTTATTTTATCTTGTGCATTAAGTATCTTATCTTCTATTTCTTTAAGTTCTGGAGTTATAAATCTTTCTGCGTTACTTAGAGTCTGCTTTCTTATATAAGTTTCATCTATTTTAGCAGTAGTAAGCCCTACTTTTGTTATTTCTATATAATAACCAAACACTTTGTTAAATCCTATTTTTAAAGATTTAACTCCTGTTTTTTCTTTTTCACGATTTTCTATTTCTTTTATTAAAAATGCACCATTTTGAGAAATATCTCTAAGTTCTTTTAATTCATCATTAAAATCTGATTTTATTATATTTCCATCTTTTATAGTTATTGCAGGTTCTTCCATTATTGCTTCATCTACTAAGCTATAAATATCATTTAAATCATCTAAGTCTTTTATATATTTTTTAATTATATCTCCATTTGATGAATTTATAGTTTCTTTTAAAATTGGAAGTTTTTCTATTGAATTTCTTAAATGTATCATTTCCTTTGGAGTTACTTTTTCAAAGGCAATTTTTCCACATATTCTTTCTATATCATATACATTTTTAAGTATATCATTTAAATCTTCCCTTAACATGAAATCATCTTTTATTTCTTCTATAACATTTAGTCTTTCATCTATTTTATCTTTATTAACTAAAGGTTCTTCTACATATTTTCTCATCAGTCTACCACCCATTGCAGTAGATGTTTTATCAAGTACATGAAGTAGAGAGCCTTTCTTTTTATTTCCTCTTATAGTTTGAGTAAGTTCTAAGTTACTTCTAGTAAACATATCTAATACCATATATTCGCTAGAATTATATACATTTATAGAATTTATATTAGAAGTTACTTGTTTTTGAGTATTATATATATAATTTAAAAGTATAGATAAACTATTTTTCATAAGATTTTTATCATCAAATCTTATATTAGATAAATAGTCATCACTAAAATATTCTTTTAATATATTTATATCTAAATAATTTTCATTAAAATTTTCATTTACATATATATTACCTAGAGTTATCATATTTTGAAGACTTGGTATAAACCCTAAATCATTTATAATAATTTCACTAGGATGAATTTTCGCTATCTCTTCAACTACTTTATCACTAGATAAATGAGTTGCATTAACTTCACCAGTGCTTATATCTACATAAGTTAAACCTATATTTTCATTTTCTTTGTATATTGATAATAAATAGTTATTTTTCTTATTTTCAAGTAAGCTTCCTTCAAGCACAGTCCCTGGAGTTATAACTCTTATAACATCTCTTTTTACTATACCTTTAACAGTTGCTGGGTCTTCTAACTGTTCGCCTATTGCAACCTTAAATCCAGCTTCTACAAGTTTTGATATATATGAATTGGCACTATGAAAAGGTACCCCACACATTGGGGCTCTTTCATCTAGACCACACGACTTTCCTGTTAGAGCTATTTCAAGTGTTTTTGAAGCTACTATTGCATCTTCAAAGAACATCTCATAAAAATCTCCTAATCTGAAAAATAATACACAATCTGGATATCTATCTTTAACTTCAAAGTATTGTTTCATCATAGGAGTTAGTTTATTTCTATCTATTGTCATTGTAAAACCTCCTTTATTTCTAGATAATTATTATATCATAAGTGAAAATTATTGTAATCTTATATGCACAATTTCAAGTGTTATTGTACTTACAATATATTTTTTCTAAAAATAAATCTAACTGCATAAAACCATATTATAAATAAAGCAGCTACAAATACTTCAAAGGTTATAATATACATATATCCCTCTCCAAAAGATGCAAGTATGGTTCCTCTTGGACCTATATTCTTTGTAAATGATATATACATATAGTCAGTGTTAAATATTGTATTAAATATTCCCATAAAAACTGCCAATATATGTACTGCTACAAATGTTTCTATAGCCTCTTTATTATTTGGTAAATACTTATAAACTATTGCATAATAAATAGGAACTATTGCAATTAACATATGCATACCCATAAATTGATAATATCTATAATAGATAAATGAACAAGAAACATCAGGACTAAGCACTGACCCTATTCCTCCTAATACTCCTGTAAATATAACAAAGTTAAATATTCTTTTATTTTTATTAATTAGTAATAAAATACAAAGTAGTGCACTTATTGGACATAATTGAAGTGGAAGATTTGATATTTTTATACTACTTTGAGTCCATAATAAAATATAATTTGATACATAAAAAGTTAATAATAAAATAAATAATATAAATCTTACTATTTTATCAGCTTTACTACCTAAGCTCAACTTATTCCTAAAAGTAAATATTAATATTATAATAATAGCTATAAATAACATTGGAATTCCTATTTCAAGTACTGTTGTCTTATGATCAAATACAGTTACATAATTAAAAAATTCAGACATATAATCTCATCCCCTTAAAATTTAACAGTTTATTATATATATGAGTTTTATTAAATGTTATTTTAACTTTTTATTTTTGCAAAATAAAAAAAGAGTAGGACGTTTATCATACTCTTAATCTAATCGTTTATTTTTCATTTTTATAGCCTTATAAGTAACTCTTTCTACACTTGCATTACATCTACCGCATCCCTTGCCTGCCTTAGTAATTGTTCTTATATCTTTTATAGAACTTGAACCTTCATTAATTATTTTTTCTATGTCATCACTAGTTACATTAAAGCAACGGCACACTTGCTCATTTTTATTTGCTTTAAAATATTTTTTATATTTATCTACAAGTTTTTTTATCATAATAATCCTCTTTCAAATTTATAGTTTTGATAAAAATTATTATTATATATACCCATAAATTCATAACTATAACTTTTTATATTTATTCTTTTACCTCTTCAGAATGTTTTTCATTATAAGCTTCTAAATAACCAGTTCCTCCACCAATAACAATATTTAAAATATCTTTCATAAGATTTAAATCTCCTTTGATTACATAGCTATTATTATCTTTTTTAAGAACAATATCTATATTAAAATTTTTTATTTTAATATAAATTGTAATATAGCTAATACCCATAGGTGTAGTGGATAAAATACGTAAAATAAATATTTTGAAAACTTATTATTAATCCCTCTTTCTCCATTATAAGCTAATATAAATGGTACTGCTAATATAAGTAAAAAGTCTGAGTTAAACATTAACATATCTATTGTTTCTTTAATATTTCCATACCATACAAAATCCATCTTAAATAAGATTAATGATAAAACGGTATAACCAATAACTGTTTTTTCATATTTCCTCTAAAGAAATATGTTACTAATATAAAAGGTATTAATGCTATTCCTCCTTCTACTAACATTGTTAATGGAAGTAATAATAAAGTAACTACTATTAATCCTATCTTTTTAAATCCATTATTTTTCTTAACTAATTCTATTAAATTAAGTAATGTAAGACCTAGTGCTAAAGTCATAAATATATTGTTATGAACTCCTACTTCTTTAGAAACTAAAACCATACTCAAAATTCTATTTCCAGCTTCCATAAATAAAGCCCACCCACAAAGTCTTAAATTATATTTAAATCTATTTCTAGTATAGAAAAATCCTTCTACCATTAAATAAGCAAATATCGGTGCAACTATTCTTGATAATGGATGAAACCATTCTGGAAATACTGTTGGGAATGCAAAATACAAATGATCAAGTAGCATTAATATAAGTGCTATAATTTTTAATTGAAATCCGTCTAATTTTTTCATATTGTCTCCTTATCTCTTATGATTTTATGCTTTAATTATATAATCATAGTTTAAAAGAAGACATTTAATTGCATTACATTGTGCTTACATTTTTGTAAGATTTAAATGTATTTCAATAAAAAATGACCTAAATTTAGGTCATTTAATTGTTTCTTCTATATATTTATAGATTCCTCCAAGTAGTTTACAACTTTTTACTGTATCCGATGTTATCCACTTGCTACTTCCTATTAATGATCCCATTGATGAAGCCGGGTTTTTAACATTTCCAACACAAGATATTCTAGTTTTATCATACCTTGAATTACTTTCGCTCCATTTACTTTTATATTTATTCGGAATATTAGCTAAAAATATATCTACTTCTTCCAACAAAGTTTTGTCTACTGATTTTATAGCCTCTATTAATATTTGTTCTAACCTTCCGCTATCTTTATTATTTGGCATAACAAAGAACTCAGTATCTATACTTATAATATCTATATTATTTAATGACAAAAAACCCTCAATTAACTTGTCTTTACTTATTTCTAAGTCATTATTCTTTGGGAAGCTAATCTTTATTAACTCGCTTATCTTCTCTTCTCTACTCTTAAGGTCTCCATCACAAAAAATTACTACCTTAGTAATCTCATCTAGTTCATCTAACCGAAACTTACTTATAGCATTATCTAATGCTTTAATTAATTTCGTTTCTCCATCTGCACTTATTATACATATATTTTTATTTTCTTTATCATAAAAACTTGGTATCTTATTATAATTTTCTAAACTATTTTTTTCACATGGAAATTTATCTATTAATAAATTATTAAAAGGTTTTATTACATTATTAATATCTTTTATGCATCTGAACTTTAATACCCTAAGTATACTTGATATCAATGCAACATCATGAGCTCCTTCTACTATAAAAAGGTAATGATCCATTATCTTAAATCACCACCTTCTTGTACTACGATTTCATAGGCCTTATCTCCTGAAAATCTCCTTGAATATATTTGATCTTTAAATTCTTCCAATCTATATATAGCCACTTCATTTAGACTTTCATCAAATTTCTCAAGTAATACTCCTATTGCCTCTAAACTATGAGTAGTTGCTATTATCTGAGTATTATATAGTTTACTGTTCTTTATTATTTCTTTTAAAATTTTTCCTATTATATCTTTATGTATTCCTGTTTCTATTTCATCTACTAATAATATTCCATTTTCAGCATCTATAACTTTAGACGTAAGTATTATAGCCTTTTTAAATCCATCACCAAAACTCCCCATACTCATACTTAATTTGTCATTAGTAGTTATATATATTTCTCTATCAGATGTAAAATTTATATCTACTATATTATCATCAAATATTTTTAACATATCTATTAATCTTTGTTTTTCTCCCTTTTGTATTACTCTATCTATTGCTTCTATAGATCTACTTTCTATATACGTATCTATAGGCATCATATATCCTATATTTAAAAGCTTTAATTGTTTTTTAGGTCTTACAAAACTCTTCTCATTATCATTCATTATAAATTCTTTTGGCTCATTATTAAATTCATATCTAAGTATAGTTCTATCAATATCTTTTAACTCATTACTTTGACCGTTATCATCAATGCATATAAGCTGTTCTTCTTTTCCATTTATGAATAGTCTATGTAATTTATCTTTTACATATAAATTTATGTTAATTTCATTATCTAAGTCACAATTATAAAACATTTCCTTTATTTTATTATATTTAACAGTTTTTAGATTGTATTTTCTGCTAATCCTTTTTATGTGAGATATAAAGTCATAAGGTCTTTCAAAGAGTTCCACAGCTTCAAGTACAGTAGTTTTTTTTGAATTATTATCTCCAACTAATATATTTACTGATTTCATATCTTCTAATTTTAAATCTTTTATCCCTTTAAAACTTTTTATATAAATATCTTTTATATGGTTTGGCAATACATATCCCTCCTCAAAACACTTATATAAAATTATATTCAAAGGCATAAAAATAAGACTAGTATAATATATCTAGTCTTATTTAAATATTTATAATTATTTTATTTGTAATTATTTTATTTGTAATATAAATTTTATTAATCTATTGGCTCATTTCTTTTGATTTTTCAACACAGTCTGTTATTGCATCTATTACACAACCTCTAAATCCTTTATTTTCTAAGGTTTTAACCGCCTCTATTGTAGTTCCTCCTGGAGAACATACCATATCTTTTAACTCTCCTGGATGAGTTCCTGTTTCAAGTACCATTTTTGCAGATCCCATTACCGCCTGAGCTGCAAATTTATAAGCTTGACTTCTTGGCATTCCATGAAGTACTGCCGCATCTGCCATAGCTTCTATAAACATAAATACATATGCAGGGGCTGATCCACTAACACCTATTACAGAATCTATTAAATATTCATTTACTACTTCAGCTTTTCCAAATGAATTAAATATAGATTTAACCATTCCTAGCTCTTCATCATCTATGTTTTTATTCGGGCATAAGGCACTCATACCTTCATTTACTAAAGCTGGAGTATTTGGCATAGTTCTTATTATTTTTTTATCATCTCCTATAACATTTTCAATAGAAGATATTGTTTTTCCTGCTGCTATGGTTACTATTATTTTCTTATTATCTATAAATTCAGATACACTGCCTAATACCATATCATATATATTTGGTTTAACTGCAACTATTATTATGTCACTATCTTTGACTACTTCTTCTGATTTTGTAGTTGTATTTATATTAAACTCACTTTTAATGCTTTTTAACGTATTTTCATTTAAATCTGATGTGATTATATTTTCAGAATTAACTAATCCTGATTTGATTATTCCACCTATCATTGCTTTTGCCATATTCCCAGAACCTATAAAACCAATCTTTTTGTTCATTTTTTAATCTCCTTTACACTTTTCATTAAAAAACTTGTTCAGTTCTATTTATTATTTCATCTTGTAATGCTCTACTTAAATTATTGAAATGATCGCTATACCCTGCCACTCTTACTATTAAATCTTTATATTCATCAGGATTTTTTTGAGCCTTTAGTAAAATATTTTTGTCAAATACATTAAATTGTATATGATGTCCATCCATGTTAAAGTATGCTCTAACTAAATTTGCCATATTATTAAGTCCATCTTCGCCTTCTACTACAGATGGCGCAAATCGTTGATTAAGTAGTGTCCCTCCTGTTTTTATATGATCCATTTTAGAGCATGATTTTATTACTGCTGTTGGTCCATTTGTGTCTGCTCCTTTTTCTGGAGATATCCCTTCTGACAGTGGTTTTTGCGAAAGTCTTCCATTTGCACTTGCTTTCATAACTTCACCAAAGTATACATGGCAAGTTGTAGGTAACATATTTATTCTATATTTAGCACCTATAGCAGACTTTCTATCTGTAACTTCTTTATAAAAAGCATTAAATACTTGTTGCATCAATTCATCTGCATAATCATCATCATTTCCATATTTAGGTGTCTTATTAACTACTATATTATGAATTAATTCATTGCCTTCAAAGTTATTAGAAAGTGCATTTAAAAGTTCATCCATAGTAAATTTTTCTTTGTCAAATATATTATACTTTATAGCACATAAACTATCTGTTATTGTACCTATACCAACGCCTTGAATATACTTAGTATTATATCTTGCTCCTCCATCGTTATAGTCTTTTCCTTTTTTAATACAGTCGTCAACTATAACACTCATAAGTGGTGCAGGCATATGCTTTGCATATATTTTTTCTATTATATTATTTCCATTTACTTTTATATCAATAAAATGGTGTAATTGGGCCTTAAACGCTTCAAATAATTCCTGATAGTTTTTGAAATTTCTTGCATCTCCAGTTTTAATTCCTACCTCTTTACCATACATAGGGTCTATACCATTATTTAAAGTTATTTCAAGTATTTTAGGTAGATTTATATATCCTGTAAGTATATATGCTTCTTTTCCAAAACAACCAGTTTCAACACACCCACTAGTTCCTCCATGTCTAGCATCTTCTATACTTTTACCTGCTTCTATAAGTTCTTGTAGTATTGCCTCTGTATTATAAAAAGCTGGTTGCCCCCATCCTTTTCTAGATACCTCGCAAGCTCTCTCTAAAAATTTTTGTGGAGTTTTTCTACTTATTTGAACATTTGAACTTGGCTGTAATAGCTTCATTTCATCCATTACATCTAATATTATATAACTTACATCATTTACACCATCTTTTCCATCTTCTGTTATACCACCAGTATTTATATTTGCAAAATCAGTATAAGTTCCACTTTCTTTTAAAGTTATACCTACCTTAGGTGGTGCTGGCTGATTATTAAATTTTATCCATAAACATTCTAGTATTTCTTTTGCTTTTTCTTTATTTAACGAACCTTCTTCAATATCATTTTCATAGAAAGGGTTCAAATGTTGATCTAATCTACCTGGACTAAAAGCATCCCATATATTTAATTCTGTCGTAACTCCAACATGAACAAACCAATACATTTGAACTGCTTGATGGAAAGTCTGTGGTTTATTAGCCGGTACTATATCACAGTTTTTTGCTATGAATAATAATTCTTTTTTCTTACTTTCATCAGTTTCTTTATCTGCTAATTCTCTAGCATAATTAGCATATCTTTTCCATAAATAATTAAAGCATCACAAGCTATATCCATAGCTTCTAATTGTGCTTTTTTATCATATGCATCTAAATCGTTTATAAAATCTAACCTATCTATTTCTTCTTTGATTTCTTTTTTAAGATCTAAAAATCCTTTTTTATAAAAAGTTCCTCCACCAACCGTATGTCCTGGAGCCCTTTGTTCCATAAATTCCGTAAATATTCCACTCTCATAACAATCTAACCATTCTTTAGTCATAGAATCCATTATCTTTTTTCTTATTTGACGGTTTTCCCAATATGGTATTATTTCTTCTTCTTGTATTTTTTTAACTCCATTATCTACTTTAAAAGATATTATATCTCTTTGATCCATTATATCTAAGTCTTCCAAAGTATGGCAGCATAACTCTGGATAAGTTGGCGCACCTTGCGGACGATCTCCTTTTTCTCCTACAATAAGTTCTCCCTCATTTATACATAATGATCTGTTTTCCATATAATGCTTGAAAGCTAAAGCTCTAAGGACTGGTGTTTCAACAGTACCTTCGTATTTTTTGTATGCTTCAGTTATAAGATGTGCTCTTTCAATAGTTATATGAGGTGTTTCATTTATGCTTTGCTTTCTTAGCTTTTTAGTTCTATCAAAACTTCCTCTATCCATTTTCCTATCCCCCTATTTTAGTTTTAAAGTTATTTTTTTCAAATAAATATTTAATTTCTTCTAACTTACTATCATTTGGTTTTTTAAAATCTGCTCCTTTATAATCTTTATAAAGTTTTTTATACTTATGAATTCCTATATTATGATAAGGAAGAAGATTAACTTTTTCTACATTAATATCTTTTAAAAATTCTATGATTTTTAATATTTCAATATTTTCTTCATCTACATTTACACCTTCTATTAAAGGTATCCTTACATTTATATTTGCATTTTTCTTACTTAACTTTTTTAAATTATCTAAAATTAATTCATTACTTTTTCCTGTAAATTTCTTATGTTTTTCATTGTCAATCAATTTTATATCATATAAGAATAAATCTACATAAGGAAGTATTTTTTCATAATTTTCAAATGTAGCATATCCACAAGTGTCAATTGCTACATTTATTCCTTTTTCTTTACAAGCTGATACAATATCTTCTATGTAACCTATATCTTGAGCCATTACCTCTCCTCCAGATAAGGTAACCCCACCTTTAGATTGTTCATAAAATATCATATCTTTTTCAATTTCTTTGACTAAATCTTTGATTTTATAATTATTTCCTACTATTTCTCTAGCATTATTTATACAATAATCTAAACAAGTTTCACAAAGCTGACACTTGTCTTTTTTCAAATATATATATTTTTCTTCTTTATATATAGCATCATGTGGACACTTTTTAATACAAGTCTCACATCTGCTACATTTTTCTTCATTATAAAGAACTTCTTTTTTATGAGATTGGCTCTCCGGGTTATGACACCAAGCACATTCTAGTGGGCAGCCTTTGAAAAAAACTGTCGTTCTTATACCTGGACCATCATGT
>NZ_JAFFPK010000001.1 GCF_017590215.1 Clostridium sp. CCUG 7971 | reverse complement strand
GAGGCTAATGAAAATGTAATAGAAGAGGCTATTAGTAATAATATAGACTTAATAATCACTCATCATCCTTTTATATTTAAAAAGATGAATAAAATAAATACATCAGATTTAAAGGGAAAATTAATACATAAGCTTATAAAAAATGATGTAGCTCTTTACTCTATGCACACGAATTTTGACATAGCATATGATGGTTTAAATGATTATTTTATGGAAGTAATCGGATTTGAAAATTCTAAAATATTAGATGTTACAAATACTGAAGTTTTATATAAGCTTGCAGTATATGTTCCAAATAGTCATGTAGAGATAGTAAAAAGCGCCTTAGGAGCATCTGGAGCAGGTCACATAGGTAATTATAGCCATTGTACTTTTAATAGCGAAGGTATAGGCAATTTTAAGCCTCTAGATGGTTCTAATCCATTTATAGGTAATGAAGGAATGATAGAGTCTGTAAACGAAGTTAAAATAGAAACTATAGTTCCTCAAAGAATTCTAGGTGGAGTAATAAGTAAAATGATAAGTTCTCATCCTTATGAAGAAGTAGCTTATGATTTATATAAGCTTGAAAATAAAGGAAGTTCTGTTGGACTGGGAAGAATTAGTAAACTAAATGAAAGTACTACATTAGAAAATCTATCTAACTTAATAAAAGAAAAGTTAAATATGAAGCATATAAGAATTGTAGGAAATTTAGATACATCAATTAATAAGGTAGCTGTAGTAACGGGGTCTGGAGCTGATATGGTTAAAAAAGCGTGTAGGCAAGGAGCTCAAGTATTAATAACAGGAGATGTAAAATATCATGATGCACAAGATGCTATTGATATGGGGATGTGCATAATAGATTGTGGGCATTTTGAAACAGAAGATATTTTTAAAGATGTAATGAAAAGATTTTTAGATAATATTGAAGAAATAGATGTTATTAAGAGTGATATATACTTAAATCCATTTACAATAATATAAAATTATTAATGATTAATAGTTGACAATATGAAAATATTAGAATATTATTAAAATAATAAATCCTTTGACAAGGAAGAGTAACTAAATTTAGATTCAATATAGAGAGCTGAGGATGGTGGAATCTTAGCAAGAAAAAATTTAGTGAATGGACCTTAGAGGAGTAAATTGAAATCATATTTATGAGAGTAGACTTTACCGTGTGTCGCACGTTATAGCGAATAGGGTATGATGGTACCTGAAAATGAGAGATATATGGTATAAGTGTATTTTTTTACCATATATAAACTAGGTGGCAACGCGGATAATCTCCGTCCTATTAATTTAGGGCGGAGTTTTTTTATTATAAAAAAAGGTAGGTGATGGTAATGTTATGAAAGTTTGAACTTAGTGATAATGATTTGTCAGACTGGAAAATTAAAAATTTATTAAATTGCAAAATATTAGGAGGATACAATATGAGAACAAATACAAGAAAATTAGCTTTAAATTCAATACTTTTAGCTATGGGGCTATTACTACATCAAATAACACCAGCCTTAGGATTACCAATGCAACCAGATATGGCACTTATAATGCTATTTATAATAATGATATTAAATAAAGAAGATTATAAAATATGTTTAGTTGCAGGAATAGTAACTGGAATATTTACTGCAATGACTACTAAATTCCCAGCAGGGCAAGTACCTAACATGGTTGATAAAATAATTACAGTTAATTTAATATACATGCTAATGTATATTTTATATAAATTACCATTTATAAAAAATTTAAAAAATAAACAGCAAGATTTAATAGTAGCATCAGTAATGCTACCAATAGGAACATTATTAAGTGGATGTGTATTTTTATTATCAGCTCAGGTATTAGTTGGTTTACCGGGACCATTTGAAACTCTATTTTTAATAGCTGTAGTACCAGCTATAGTAATTAATTTATTAGTTGGGTTATTCTTATTTAAGATAGTAAATGTTTCTATAAGTAGAGGTGGATACCAAAGGGTAAATAATAAGTAGTAAAAAAGCAATAGTTAGCTTTAGAGGCTAACTATTGCTTAATAAAAGAATGAATTAATAAAGTCAAAAAATAGCCATATAAGTAATAATATTGTAGCTACTAGAAATATTTTTCCAAGTGGAGTAGCAATATTTATAGTCCATCCAATTCCAAACCTTTTTTGAACCATAAAAGATGGATCATTAGGATTATTGTAAATAGAGCCCAAAATCCAATAATTCTCATCATCATCAGGGCTATAAGATGATGTATACTTTGAGTTTGGAGATTTTACATAAGTAAAAATTAAATAAATAGTAGATAAAATAGTAACTAAGAAAGTTAATATTGAAACTGCTATATTCAAATTTGGTCCATAGATAGAGGCCATTAGTGAGTTTATAATAATTAAATTAATAGAAAATATAACAACCAAAAAAGTATATCCAATTTTATTTAAGTACTTAATGTTATCTAATCTACTTTGTTCTATATTTTCTGGATCTACTCTTACTCTAGATTTTATAGAACTAAGAGATATAAATGATAATAAAATGCTTAGTGCAAACTGAGCAAGTATTAAAAATATTATATTAATATAAGATTTTTCAATAAATCCATCTGCAATACCCATAAAATTCCAATGTATAGGTACCATATTTGAAATTTTAGGATAATTGATAAAAGTAAAAATAGATATTATAACTATTATAAATATTGGAATTAAGTATATATATTTAAATTTTTTAATAATCTTATCTTTTTCATTTATAAATTTGACATCTATTATTGATTTAGAAGATATATTTATATCACAATCTTTGCAAGTTTCTAATAATTTATTCTTTAAATCTTTAGTTTTATTGTGAATTCTAATATATACTAAAAAATTATATGAAATTGCTGATAATATAAAAAATGTAAATGCAAAAGAGGCTTTATCTAATATAAATATGAAAAATAAACATATTAAAAATATAGATAAAAAACCGATATTTAAAAGTTTCTTATACTCTTTACTTAATGATTTAAATTCTTCTTTATCTATGTAATCTTGATTTATAGAAACACCGAAGTATTGTCTGTTTCCTGTAAGTGATTGCATATTATAAAAAAGCAGATATATAATAATTAAATGTGGAAGTAGCATCATTAAAGATCCAATTTTACTCATTGTATTTCACCTCATAGCTATCAAATAATTTCGAACTTAAATTCATAAACTCTTCTTTGTTCATACCAGATAAATAGCACCTAGCTATTAAAAGTTCTAAGTCTATCTTATTTTTTTCAAGTGTTTCATTACTTTCTTTCATAGGAAGCGTTGCAACTACTGCACCTTTTCTTCTATCAATGTTTAAAAATCCTTCATCTTTAAGAGCATTATAAGATTTATTAACTGTATGAAGGTTAACACCTATAGTTTCTGCCATACTTCTAACTGATGGAAGAGATTCATCTATTTTTAGATCACCTTTAGCGATTGATTTAATTACTTCATTACAAATTTGTGTATAGATTGATTTATCACTATTAAAATTTAGATTTAAAATCATATTTTCACCTCCGAAATAACTGTTATATATATGATATAACAATACTAATGATAAAACAATATTATTATTAAAACATAAAATAAAACCTCTTTTTATGTTGAGGTTTTATAATCTATTCAATATTATTTTTTTATATCATAAACAGAAGCTTCGAGTAAAATATCAGCTTGATTTGTAGTAATCTTATTATCTGAAAGCTCAACTAATTTATTAATTGCCAGTTCTTTTTTATCGATACCAGCTAATTGAGGATTTGATTGCTCTATAGACATAACAACTTTTTGAGCTAAATCATAATAGTGTTTTGTTTTTTCTGATCCAATTTTGCTATTTAAAAAATTTATTAAATAGACTCCTCCAACACTTATAACTATACTTGCTATACTTAATAATAAATTAAATAAAGTTGAATACATTAAAATAAATCTCCTTTCTGTCAAAATGAAAAAAATGTAAATTAAAAATAATATAATTATTATTGAAATAATAGAAATACTATAACTATAATATATGACAATTAAGAAGGAGAATTACTATGATAAAATATTTAATTAAAAAGAAAGTGAAAAGAGAAGCAGAAGAGAAAGGTAAAAAAATGTTATTATATTCTGGTGTAGTAATAACAGGTGTTGGAGCGTATTGTTCATATAAAGCGATAAAAAAATATAAACAAAATAGAAACAGTGAAAATTATTTAGATGATTCAGAGTATGATATTTATGCTTATGATGAATATGGATGTGACCATGAATGTGGCTGTGAAAGCTATGAAGAAGTGAACGAAGAAAACTTTCCTAAAGATGAGTTAGAAGAAAAAATAGAAGAATTTAACTCAAGAAGAATAACTGATGAAAATACACCAGATGCAGATGTTAATGAAATGGAAAGTAAATTAAATAAAGTAGGAAATAATAAAATAGATATAAAGATAAATGAAAATGCCTATAAAGAAGATGATTATAATAAATATGACCATTATGAAAATGATTTAAAAAAATAGTACTAATGAAAACAAGTTCTTTAAGAACTTGTTTTTTTATGTGACTAATATGTAATTTTATAGATTTAAATATTTTAGGTATAATATATTTAAATAGATTTAAAGAAGGAGAAAATTATGATAAAAGTACTTATGGTGGAAGATGATAATACTATTGCCTTTGGTGTTAAGTATGCTCTAGAGCAAGAAGGATTTAATGTAGATATATCAAAAAATTTAGAAAGTGGTAGAGAAAATCTTAATAATAATGAATATAGTATAATTCTTTTAGACGTAACCCTTCCAGATGGAACAGGTTATGAACTTTGTAAAGAAATAAGAGATACATCAGAAGTTCCAATAATATTTTTAACGGCTTGTGATGAAGAAGTAAATATTGTTATGGGATTAGATATTGGAGGAGATGACTATATAACAAAACCTTTTAGAGTTAGAGAGTTAATTTCTAGAATAAAAGCTGTTTTAAGAAGAAAAGGCGGATATAATAAAGAAAACAAAAAGATACTAAAATTTGGAGATTTAAGTATCCATACACTTGAAGCAAGAGTTTATAAAAATAATGAAGAAATATTTTTAACATCTGTTGAGTACAAGCTTTTATTAATTTTAATTCAAAATAAAAATACAGTTCTTAGCAGAACACAAATATTAGAGAAACTTTGGGATGTAACTTATGATTTTGTTAATGACAATACACTTACAGTTTATATAAAGCGTTTAAGAGAAAAGGTAGAAGACGATTCATCCAATCCAAAAAAGATAATTACAGTTAGAGGATTAGGATACAAATGGGTAGGGTGTGAAAATGATGTTAATATTTAATCCGGAGATAAAAAGCTTTTTAAGAAAATATATATTGGTATTTATTATTTTTATAACTATATCATTTGGAGTTAGTATACTATCGTTAAATATAATAAAAAACAGTGTAGTTGAAAATAATCAAGCCATAATTGGGAATATAGTAAATAAGTATCCAGATTTAGAAAAAGATATAGTAACTATAATAACTCAAGGTAGGGATAAAAATAATATAGAATTAGGTAAAAGTATACTAGCTAAATATAATTACGATGAAAATTTAGATTTAAATAAGGAATCAATTATAAGCAAAAGTTTAAATGATATTATAAAAATAAATAATTTATTTGTAGTTCTTATATTTTTTATTATTTTAATGTTAGTTCTAATATATTTTAAGAAAATATATAAAGATATAAAAGATATGACAGATTATGTTTATCTTAGTTCGGAGGGAATAAAAGTTAATATGGTAAATATAAACCAAGAGGGGCAAATAGGGCTTTTAAAAACTGAACTTATTAAGATGACTACTATACTAAGAGAGAAAGTTCAACTTCTAAAAGATGAAAAGATATTTTTAAATAATACAATATCAGATATATCACATCAATTAAGAACTCCTATGACATCTCTTGTGATATTAAATGATTTAATGTACGATGACATACCTAATGAGGTTAAATTTGATTTTTTAGATAAAATAAAAAATCAGCTAAATAGAATGGACTGGCTTATAAAAAGCATGCTAAAACTATCAAAAGTTGAAGCAAAGGTTATAAACTTTAAAAAAGATGAAGTAATAATTGAACATCTTATCAATAGAGCAATTCAGCCTATATTAATTCCAATGGAGATGAAAAATCAAGTATTAACGATAAATGGAGAAGCATCAGCAAAGTATATAGGAGATATAGATTGGTCAGTAGAAGCATTACTAAATATAATAAAAAATTGTGTAGAACATACTCCTAAAGATGGCAGTATAGAAATAAAATATGATGAAAATCCACTATTTGCAGAAATCATAATAAAAGATAGCGGAGAAGGTATAGATAAAAAAGATATAGCACATGTATTTAAAAGATTTTATAGAGGTAAAAGTAGTAGCAAAGAAGAAAGTGTAGGAATTGGACTTGCTATGGCAAAATCAATAATAGAAAGTCAAAATGGAGATATATTTGTAAAAAGTCAAAAAAATAAAGGAACAGAGTTTCATATAACTTTCCATAAAAGTTATGGTGACTAATATGTCACCTTAAAGTTCACTTTTTAGTAAGGTGAAGTTTGTAAAATAAAAGCATAAAGTTAATAATTTGTGGAGGTAAATATGGAAATTTTAAGAGTAGAAAATTTAACTAAAAGTTATGGAAAAGATGAGACTAAAGTTGACGCGCTTAAAAATGTTAACTTATCAATAAATAAAGGAGAATTTGTAGCAATAGTAGGGCCAAGTGGAAGTGGTAAATCTACATTACTTCACTTATTAGGAGGAGTAGACAAGCCAACTAGTGGAAAAGTTTTTATAAATGAGGTTGATATATATAGTCTAAAGACTAAAGATTTATCAATATTTAGAAGAAGAAACGTAGGTCTTATATATCAATTTTACAACCTAATACCAGTGTTAAGTGCAAAGGAAAATATATTACTTCCTGCGGAACTTGATAATAGAAAAATACAAGATGAATATCTAAATGACTTACTAAAAACACTAGGACTGTATGAAAGACAAAATCATTTACCAAATCAACTATCAGGTGGACAACAGCAAAGAACATCAATAGGTAGAGCATTGATAAATAGACCTGCAATAGTCCTTGCAGATGAACCTACAGGAAATTTAGATAGTAAAAATTCAAAGGAAATATTAGAACTATTAAAGTTATCAGTAAAAAAATACAATCAAACACTAATAATGATAACTCATGATAATAATATAGCTCTTCAAGCTGACAGAGTTATAACTATAGAAGATGGAACTATAAAAAGTGATGAGGTGATATAAATGAATTTATATACATCATTAACTTTAAGATATTTAAGAGAAAATAAAAAAAGAACGATAGTTACTATAATAGGAATAATTTTATCAACTGCGCTTATTTGTGGAATTGGGAACATATATGCAAGTTTAATGGACTATGAAATGAAATCTACTGTTAAAAGGGCAGGGGATTTTCATGCAACTTTTTATGATATTAAAAAAGAAAACTTAGACTATATTACTAAATCTTCAGAAGTTGAAAAGTCTGGATTTAGCAGTGAATTGGGATATTCAAAGATAAATAAAAGTACTAATAATTTACTAGAGGTAAAGGCTTTTGATAAAAATGTTTTTAATGGATTTCAAATTAAATTAAAAGAAGGAAAATTACCTACAAATAATAGTGAAATAGTATTAAGTGAAAAAGCATTAGTAGCTTTGGATAATAAATATAAAGTAGGAGATAAAATAACATTATCAATAGGAGATAGATTTGACTCTAAAGGGAAAAAATTAACTGGATATTGGATAAGTGAAGGTGAATATATAAAAAATCCTAAAGAGAGAGAGTTTAGAATTGTTGGAATAATAGAAAATCCAGGATTTGAATCGGGGAACTTAGTTAGCTGTGCTATAACATACTTGGATATAAACAAATTAGAAAAAAATACTCCTATAAATTTATCGATTAATATAAATAACCCAAAAGAAGTATATGAAATAGTACCTAAAATAGCAGAAAACTCAAATTTCAAACTAGAAAAAAATGAATGGGGAGATTATAAAAACTTAATATATAATGAACATTTATTAAGATTATTAGGTGCAAGCCAATTTGAGAATATAAATAATGGCGTATCACAAATAGTACTAATGGTTTCGGCACTAGTTATTATATGTACTGTAGCCACAGTATACAATTCATTTAGTATATCAATAGGAGAGCGTAAAAAGCAATTTGGGATATTAAATTCTATAGGTGCAACAAGTAATCAAATAATGAAGATTGTATTTGCAGAAGGGCTTATAGTGAGTATAATTGCTATACCGATAGGTTTAGCAGCAGGAACACTTGCAATAGATCTTGTATTTAAAATAATAAATGGTTTATTTACTCAATCATTTATAGCAGATTTAGGATTAAAAGTGGTATATAATCCTAAAGTTATAATACTTAGTGCGATAGTAGTTTTAATAACTATATTTATATCTGCAATACTACCTGCAATAAATGCAGCTAAAGTATCTCCATTAGATGCTATAAAAAATACTTCAGAGTATAAAATAGGTAAGGTAAAAAACTCAAAATTAATTAAATTAATTTTCAAGACTGAGGGAGTATTAGCTTATAAAAATTTAAGAAGAAATAAGAAAAAGTTTAGAATAACTTTATTTTCATTAATCATAAGTGTAGTAATATTTGTAACATTCTCTGGATATATGAAAATTATGATGAAGGCAGATTCTATAAGATTAGGACAAATGACTTATGATATTTTAATTGAATCAAATGATAGTCCTAATAAAATAGATAATGATATAATTGATGAAATAAAAAATATTAAGGGAATAAAAGACTTTTCTGTAATTCCTAGATGGAACTACGGTGATATTACATTAAATATTAATGAAAAAAATATAAATAATGATAATAAAGGATTAGTAGAATCTATGTACTCTAAAGTTAAGAAAAGTAATGATTATGTATATGAATTTATTAATAGTGAAATAATTTCACCAGGTGATACAGCTATAAGTAATTTAAAATTAAAACAGGGTAGTTTTGATAAAGAAAGTGCTATAGCTGAAAACGGAGTAATACTATTAAATACAAGCTATCAAGAGTCAAAAGGTAAAAAATCAGAGCTAAATTTAACTAACTATAAAGTTGGAGACACTATAAAAGGCTACAGATTATATTATAATGAAGAAGCTCAAGAAGAGATAAAAGAAGAATTTGAAGTAAAGATAATGGCAATAACTGATGATCTTGTTACAGGGCGTAATGAATATAAAAGTACAGGGTTAGATCTTATAACATATGATGAAGTTTCAAAAAATATAGGATATGAACCTAAAAAAAATGCTATATTCATTGAATCTGATGGAGTTAAAAATACAAAAGATGCTATAAAAGAAATAGCAAAAAAGTATAGGTATAGTGTACAAGACTCAACTGAAGAAGCATTAAAGATGAAACAAAACTATATGGCAATGCAAATATTTGTATATGGATTTGTATCTGTTATATCTTTAGTAAGCATAACTAATATAGTAAATACTATAAGCACAAATATAAATTTAAGAAAAAGAGAATTAGCTATAATTAGTTCTATAGGAGTTACACCTCAAGGGTTTAACAAAATGATATATTTAGAAAGTTTCTTATATGGAACATTATCATTAATTTATGGAATACCAATAGGTATTGGGCTTATCACTATAATGAATAATACCATTTCAGAAGTAATAGAATTTAACTTAATACTTCCTTGGGAAGCTATAGGGATATGTATAATAGCTACATTTATTATAACTTTTATAGCATCATATATACCGATGAAAAAAATAAACAAAGAAAATATAATAGAAAATATAAGACAAGAGAGTATATAGAAATTCAAATTAAATACATTAAAAAACTCTTATGAATAAATTATTCATAAGAGTTTTTTATATTTAGAAAATTTAATTTTAATGTCCTGTTAAATCACTTTTACCAAAGCTATCTTTAAAAGGAGTTAAAAGTTTGTTTATTGGTTTTTTTAATAATGTTGCTAGTAGGACAAATATTCCTAAGAAAGCTAGTAGTATATATATATCTTTAGTTAAGTTTGGCATATAAATTCCAGCAACAGCTTCTCTTTGAGCTGATATTGCATAAGTAAATGGTAAGAATGGATTTACATTTTGGAAAAACTGAGGAGTAACTTGTATTGGGAAAGTACCTCCAGATGCTGCAACTTGTATAACAAGTAATATAACTGCAACAGCTTTACCAATATTTCCAAGTAATGAAACTAAAGAGTAAACTATGCCAACAAATACTATTGAGGTAAACACTGACAGACCTATAAATAATCCATGATTTAATATATCAACCTTTAGTAAATATATATCACCTAAACTAACAACTAATGCCTGAACTATGGCAATACTTAAGAAAGTAAGACCTCTACCAAAGTAAACTTCAAGTGATTTATATTCATCATGAACTTCTGTAGAAAGTAGTGATACAAGTAATAAAACACCAACCCATAAGCAAAGTACAGTATAAAAAGGAGTCATACCAGCACCATAATTTGATATAGGATATAGTTTTTCAGTAACTACATCAACAGGTTGTTTTAGAAACTCTGCTTGTTTAACAGCATCATGTTTTAATAAGTTTATTAACTCATCCATATCTTCACTATTGTTAATTTTTTGCATAGCAGTAACTAATTCATCAACAAGAGATTTTGCTTTAGGTAACTTTTCTTTTATAAAAGCGATATTATCTTTAGCACTTGAAGAAAATTTTAAAGATGTATTTAATATATTTTCGACTTTAGGAAGCTTAGCTTCAGCATTTTCTAATACCTTTATTGCATCATTAGCTACATTTAAACCTTGTGAGAATATAGAATTCACAGGCCTTACAATTTGTGAATCAAAGTTATTTAGTAAAGATGATGATATATTATTTATATCATTAGCAACCTTTAATATAGAATTTAATTTATCTAATGATGGTTTTTGTCCAGAAGCAATTTGACCTTTAACTATATCTAAAGAAGATATAGCAGTATTAATCTTTGTATTAATAGCTGTAAGTTGGTCTATAGCACCTTTAAGAGGATGCCCTGGAGTTATGTTATCTAATTTAGTTAAAAAGTCTATTAACGTCTTATTTGTAGAAGATAAACTAGATAATTTAGCATATAAGCTATCAACTAATTGAGGAGCATTTTCAGCACCTTTATTAATTGCATCTATTAAACCTTTAACAGAGTTAGATGCAGAAGATGATACATTATTAATTATATTTAAATCGTCTTTTATTATAGGAACCACATTATCTAAGCTTCCTTTTGTATTTTCTAAGAATGTTTTTACATCAGTTGATAAAGTTTTAGAATTAACTAATGTATTTTTTATAGCAGGTACATCCTTTTGAATATCTTTTATAATATCTGACATTTTAGAAGTAGCGTCACCTGCTAAATCTACAGTTTTATTTATATCTTTAAATTTACCTTGAACTTCAATTAAAGAGTTTTCTATATTTGACAGTTTAGGAAGTTGATTTTCAATTTCTACTCCGATACTATTAAATACATCAAAAATTGTTTCACTAACAGTTTTTACAACAGTTTGATTAACTTCTAATTGAATAGTAGATGCACCTTTATCAGTTATTTTAGGAGCAATTGCATTTATTTTTTCATTTACTGTATATACGATTTTTCCTTTTTTAACATCTTCAGTAATTATAGACGTTAAATCTTTAGAAAAGTCTTCTGGTATTTCTATAAAAGCATAATATGTACCTTTATTGACACCTTCTAAAGCTTCTTCTTTATCAACAAACTTCCAACCTAAATTTTTGTTATCTTTAAGTTTGTCAACAACTTCGTTTCCGAAATTAACCTTTTTTCCCGATAGTTCATTACCTTTATCTTTATTTACAACGGCAACAGATATATTTTGGGTATTCCCATAAGGATCCCAAGACGCTTTGATATTAAACCATGCATATAAAGAAGGTAAGATAGCTAGAGCTATAATAACTATCAATAGAGCAGGGTTAGTAAATATATCTTTTAAATCTTTTTTGTATATTTTGAATATATTCCTCACACTGATACACCTCCGTTAAATTAATCAAAAAATTATTAGTTAGATTTATAACTATTTTACTATATTATATTTCTTTTTTTAAAATTAGTAAAGTAAAAATTATGTAACTTTTTGTAAATTAATAAATTTATAATTAAAGTGTAAATTACATTACCTATCTTATGATAGATAGTTTATGTAATTTACTTAATTTTTATATCGTATGTAAAATTATATTGGATTTAAAACTTAAATAAAAATAGAGCACTAATAAAAATAGAGCTCTAGTAATCTAACGATTAAAATAATAATTTTAGAAAAGATTAGAAATTATTCCTGTATGTTCATTTAATATATTTAAACCTATTAATATAAGTATTATTCCGCCTGCAATTTGTGCATAACTTTTAAACACATTACCTATTTTTTGCCAATTAGAACTCCTATAAAACACATTAAAAAAGTTATTATTCCTATACTTAAGCAAATTGGAATTATATCTATATTTAAAAAAGCGAAACTAACACCTATAGCTAAGGCGTCAATACTAGTTGCAATTGATAAAACAATGAGTTCTTTATTATTTAAATCATTTATACATCTAGTATCATAAGATACTTGTTTATCATCTTCCTTAGCATCAAAAATCATTTTTAAACCTATAAAACTCAGTAAGAAAAAGGCAATCCAATGATCTATAGAAGTTATGTATGATTCAAAACGTATACCAGCGGCCCATCCTAAAAAAGGCATAATGCCCTGGAATAATCCAAAAAATAGAGCTACTTTAAGGGATATTTTCATATTTATGTTTTTTAAGGTTATTCCCTTAGTTACGGAAACTGCAAATGCATCCATAGAAAGAGCAAAGGCAGTAAGTAAAATACTTATAAAGCTCATATTTATTCCTCCTTAAATTTAAATCCTAAAAAATTAAATATGTAGATAAATATATTGTACAGTAATGAGTATTAAAATATTCATAATATGATTAAAATAAGAGGTAGATATAGGAGTATAAATAATTTTTTCAAAGGAATAATATAAAAGAATAAATATTACTTATAAATAAAATAAAAATAGTACATATTTAAAATAAGAAATGTAGTATGGAGGAAAAAATAATGAAAAAATTTGTTTGTACAGTATGTGGATATATACATGAAGGAGAGGCACCACCTGAAATTTGTCCAATATGTAAAGTAGGTCCAGAAAAGTTTGAAGAAATGAAAGGTGAATTAACTTGGGCGGATGAACATAGAATTGGAATTGGACAAGATATAGATGAAGAAGTAGTTGAAGGATTAAGAGCCAACTTTGTTGGAGAATGTAGTGAAGTTGGAATGTATCTTGCAATGGCACGTCAAGCTGATAGAGAAGGTCATCCAGAAGTTGCAGAAGCATACACAAGAATAGCTTATGAAGAAGCAGACCATGCAGCTAGATTTGCAGAGATGTTAGGAGAAGTAGTGACTTCTTGTACTAAAACAAACTTAAAAATGAGAGTAGAAGCAGAATATGGAGCAGCAGAAGGTAAGTTAAAATTAGCTAAGAAGGCTAAAGAATTAGGAATGGATGCAATACATGACTCTGTTCATGAAATGTGTAAAGATGAAGCTAGACATGGAAAAGCATTTTTAGGTTTATTAAATAGATATTTTGAAAAAGAAGTATAAAATAAATTCAATATAAAATAAAAAGGTTATTTTAATTAAAATAACCTTTTTATAATTTACAAATGATATGCTAAGTAAGATTTTATGCTTAGATAGAATACGAAAGAATCTCTAAAGTTTTTTAAATCTAAATTTAATATTTCTTTTATTTTTTCAAGTCGATATATTAATGTATTTCTATGCAAAAATAGTGAATTTGATGTTTTAGTTATATTAAAATCATTTTCTATAAAATTAATACCTGTATATAATAAGTTCTCATCCATATTCTTTATACTTTCGAAATCGATTAAATTATTATAGAATCTTTCATTTCCGATTAAATTAATAATTTTATATATAGTCAAATCATGTAAGTCTAAAAATTTCTTAGAATAAGAATCGTTAATTATAATAGGAAAAACTTCATCTAATATAGACATTCTATTATTAAAAATTTCTAAATTATCTATTTTACCAATATAAATTATGAAAGTATTTCGATATGTTTCAGATTCTATTATTTCTGGTGTTGATTTATCAATATCTAATTTAATTTTTGAATTTACTACAAAATATTTTTTATATTCAAAAATACTTATATCTTCATATAAATTGGATAATATTCCTTTTAAAGAATCAAAATCTACATCTTGTTGATAAATTAAGTAGAAGTAACCACTAATATTATTTAGTATAAGCCTATTAGTCACTTCTATTATATAAGTTTTATTATTAAACCTAACTAGCTCTTGATTGTCTTTTAATTCTTGATGGTTATATTCTAAGATATTAATTTGTTTATTAGTTTCTTTTTCGAAAAAATGTGCTAATTCCTGCATAAAATCACTCCCAAAGTATAATTAGTAAAAAAGCTCAAGTTTAGCTGTTGGAAATTATAATTTTCTTGTATCCAAAAAAGTAAGATGATTTAATCATCTTACTTTAATATATCATTAAATTCTATTAAATTAATATGGAATTTAAAATTATTTTAATTATCTTATAGCTTGTTGAGTTTCCTTATCAAATACATGGATTCTATGCTTATCCATTGCAAGTTTTAATTTGTCGCCCATCTTAACTCTATATCTACCATCAAATCTAGCAGTTATATCATATTTACCAGCTTTTAAGTAAGCATATATTTCAGCACCCATAAGTTCTCCAAGTTCAACAGTAGCTTCAAAAGTACTATCTAAACTGTTATCGATAAAGATATCTTCTATATGGATATCCTCAGGCCTTATACCTATAACAACTTCTTTACCTATATAATTTCTTTCTAATAAAGTTGCACATTCACCTTTATTTAACTTTATATTTATTACTTCATTTTGAGCATATATTTCCCCATCTTTTTCAGATAAAGTAACATCTATAAAGTTCATTTGAGGAGCCCCTATAAATCCTGCAACGAACATATTACTTGGCATATCATATACTTCTTGAGGTGTTGCTATTTGCTGAACTAGACCATCTTTCATAACAACTATTCTATCAGCCATTGTCATAGCTTCAACTTGGTCATGTGTTACATATATAAAAGTAGTACCAAGAGATTTATGTAATTTAGTTATCTCAGTTCTCATTGATGTTCTAAGCTTAGCATCTAAGTTAGATAAAGGTTCATCCATTAAGAAAACTTTAGGATTTCTAACTATAGCACGTCCAAGTGCAACCCTTTGTCTTTGTCCCCCTGATAAAGCTTTTGGCTTTCTATCAAGTA
The DNA here is from genome assembly GCF_017590215.1 of Clostridium sp. CCUG 7971. GTDB lineage: Bacteria > Bacillota > Clostridia > Peptostreptococcales > Peptostreptococcaceae > Faecalimicrobium. The sequence continues at coordinate 18,866 of NZ_JAFFPK010000001.1, read as the reverse complement.
ATTTTTCTAAGTCTAGTATTCTAGCAGCCTCTCTAACTTTTTGATCTATTTCATTTTTAGGCAATTTTCTAAGTTTAAGAGCGAATGCCATATTATCATATACAGTTAAATGAGGATATAATGCATAGTTTTGGAAAACCATAGCTATATCTCTATCTTTAGGATCAACTTCATTTACAACTTTTTCCCCTATATATAACTCACCGCTACTTATTTCTTCAAGACCTGCTATCATTCTTAAAGTTGTAGATTTACCACAACCAGATGGCCCTACTAAAACTACAAATTCTTTATCTTCTATGTTAATATTAACGTTTTTAACTGCATTAAATCCATTATCATAAGACTTACATATATCTTTTAAAATTACCTCTGCCATAATAATTCTCCCCCTTATTTTAAAATTATTTTTTAGTTATTTATTAATTTAATAATATCAAAAAAATGTTTTCCTGGAAATGTACAAAGTAACCAAAAACTTTTAGATAAAATATACAATAAAGAATGTTTCACACTAAAACCATATGATATATTAAGGAGAATCAGTTCCAGAGATATGTCCAGTATGTAAGCAAGGACCAGAAGCATTTGAAGAAGCAGAACATGCAGCTAAATTTGCTGAATTATTAGGAGAAGTAGTTGTTGATGATACTCAAGCTAATTTAAAAGTAAGAGTAGAAGCAGAATACGGAGCTACAGAAGGGAAATTAAAAATAGCTAAAAAAGCTAAGCAATTAGGAATTGATACTATACACGATACAGTTCATGAAATGTGTAAAGATGAAGCAAGGCATGGTAAAGCATTTTTAGGTTTATTAGAAAGATATTTTGAAAACAAGCTTAATATGTAAATGAAAATTGTACTTAGAGGCAATTTTTTATGTAGATTTTTAGAAAACTAATCCATTTTTGAAGAATATTTGTAATATATGTTATAATATGGACATAAAATGTAAATTAGTGTAGTATAAAATAAGACATTTTATAGAAAAGATTAGACGTAAGTGGGAGGTTATTTATGAAAGAATTTACTATAGGTTACTTTAGTAAAAATTTTGATAAAATTATAGATGTAATTACAACTAATAGTATAAAGCTTATAATAGGTCTATTAGTTATTTTTATAGGATTTAAAGTTATAAGAAAGTTAGTAAAAAACTTCGTTTTATTATTAGAAAAAAGAGAAGTCGATATGACTTTAATAAGATTTTTAGAATCTTTAATGGGCACGGGCCTTAAAGTATTGTTAGTATTTACTATAATAGCTGGATACTGGGAATTTAAGCTTGCAGGATTAGCTGCAATACTTACTTCTGCCGGTGTAGCAATAGGTTTAGCACTTCAGGGCAGTTTATCTAATTTTGCAGGCGGATTTATAATACTTTTACTTAGACCATTTAAGGTAGGAGACTATATAGAAACTAGCATATATGGCGGCACAGTTGAACAAATCGGATTATTTTATACTAATTTAACTACAGTAGATAATAAAGTTATATTAATACCAAATGGAGCTTTATCAAATGGTAGTTTAATAAACTATTCAACTAAAGAAACAAGAAGAGTTGACTTAATGTTTAGTGTAGGATATGAAAATGATATAAATCATGTTAAAAAAGTATTAACAGGTATAGTAAATAAACATGACTTAATATTAGATGATCCTAAAAAATTTATTGGTGTAACTGCACATGGTGCAAGTTCAGTTGATTTTGCAGTTAGAGTGTGGTGTAAAACTGAAAATTATTGGGCTATACATTTTGATTTATTAGAACAAGTTAAGAATAAATTTGATGAAGAAGGAATAAGTATTCCATACCCACAAATGGATCTTCATTTTAAAAATCCAATAAAATAAAAAGCAAAAGCTAAAGTAAATTTTAAACTTACTTTAGCTTTTTTTTATTATATTTTGCAAAATTGTAAGATAAATGTAATAATCTTGTAAGATAAATAGGGTATAATTTATTTATATCATAAAGATAAAGAGCTTAACATTTATTTAAAGTAAAATATTTTAAATAAATGTTTTTAATAAACAAAGGAGACAGGATGGATGGAGTATATTCAAGGGTTATTCGATTTAGCTAAAGATTACTGGGTTCTTGCTATGTTTGCAGGGCTAATAAGTTGCTTTATAGAGAGTTTCTTACCAATATTACCCCTTATAGCAATAGTTGGAGCCAATGCACTTATGCTTGGATTATGGGGGGGACTTTTTATATCTTGGATAGGCTCGGGACTAGGAACGATAGCATTATTTTTATTAGTTAGTAAATTTAATGATAATAAATTATTTAATAAGTTAAGAAATAATAAAACAGAGAAAGCTATAAAATGGATGGAAAAGCAAGGATTTAAATTATTATTTATTGCTTATTCATGCCCATTTGTACCAAGTTTTTTAGTTACAATAACATCTGCATTTTGTAAAAGAGAAGCAATAAACTTTATACCTGCAATGTTAGCTGGAAAATTTGTAATGTTTTTAGTAGTAAGTTATCCAGCAAGTGATATAGAAGGATTTATAAATAATCCTATAAAAATAGCTGTATTTGTATTATTAGTATTTTTATCTTGGACAATTGGAAGTAAAGTTAATTCAAGTCTTGAAGAGCATAAACATGATAATAATATAAAATAAGAGAAAGCCCCTATATATGTTATAGGGGCTTTTATATTAGAATAATATATAAAATCTATATCCAAGTAAAAATATAAATACAAAATTAAGCGCTTTGCAAATTATTTTTTCACATTTCGAACTAGTTTTTATAGGTAATAAAGAAAAGTTAATGCAAATAGGATAAAAAATTTGTATGCCTTCTTTAGTGATTATATCAAGGCATAAATGTGATATATACCCAATTATGAATCCGTTATATAAACATAAAAACACAATATTATTATCTGAAAATTTGACTAATAAACCAAATATATAGCATAAAAATGATATGAATATTAGGCTATGGGTAAATCCTCTGTGTTTAAATTTAGATCCTATTTTTTTATATAATATAGGGTACCTTTTGCTAATATAAGAGCCTCTCATATCTATATCAGGAAATAAAGAGCCAATATATGAAAAATATATATAAATTGATATTAAAATAAGTTTATATATAAGGTCGTACCCAACTAAAAATTTATTGTTAATAAAAGGTAGTGCTAAAAGTGCAAAAATATATCCACCTTTTATATGAGTTTCTTTTACCATAATTCCTCCCATGATGCTTAAATGTAATGTCGATACTATAATACTAGATTCTTTAAATTATATAGCAAATATTAGATTTTTTCAAAAAACTTTAACAAATAATGGTATATAATATTACAAATATACCCATAGCCACTAAACTTAAATTTGAAAATTTATTTACTATTATAGTTTTCTAATGCTTTGTCCCAATTAACAAGGTTAAACCAATTATCTATATAGTTAGATCTATTATTTTTGTAAGATAAATAGTAGGCATGTTCCCAAACATCGATTCCAATTATAGGTTTAAGATTTACTGATATAGGAGTATCTTGATTTGAAGTATTAACTATAGATAACTTACCTTCTTTATTAGATACTAACCATGTCCAACCTGATCCAAAAACGTTAAGTGCAGATTTTTTAAATTGTTCTTTAAAGTCATCAAAAGACCCAAAATCTCTTATTATAGCATCGTTAAGATTTTTTGAAGGAGAAGTCTTTTTAGAAGTCATTATATCGAAGAAAAACTCGTGATTATAAACTCCACCGCCATTATTTTTTATATCTTGAGCTACATCACTTGGTAAGCAATCTAAGCATGATAGTAATTCGTAAATACTAGCATTATAAAGTTCTGGATGAGTTTTAATTATGCTATTAAGTTTTTCTAAGTAAGTTATATAATGTTTATCGTGGTGAAGAACCATAGTTTCTTTATTTATGTATGGCTCAAATGCGTCATATGCATAATTTAACGCTTTAGGCTTAAAAGGGGTATAATCAGGTATATTAGCAAAAGCATTTAAAAAATTTGAACATATGAATAAACTTGCTAAAAATAAAGCTAATAATTTTTTTTTCATAAGATCACCTCAGTATATAGTATGCTTATAAACTATACAAAATAGATTGGTAATAAATAGCATATAATTATTAATTACAATAAGAGAAGTAAATTAATAGTATTCTTCTATAGAAGAAAAAGATTTATACAACAAATAATTTCATAATAAACTTGATAACTGTAAAAATTTAGGAAGAGTATAGATAGTTGTCCAGGAAAGGCCTTAATCATGCACTTAGAGGATATAGTAAAGCTACAATAATTTAAATAGTAATAAGAATTAAACTTTGTATATAGTTTAAGTAAGGATTATGTATAAAGTTTATTATTATGTCAAAAATAAGAGATACATAGCTGTCAGGAGGAAATAAATTATATATGTGTGGATATGTATCAATATATTATAAGAAAAAAGATAAAAATATTAAAATAGATATAGAGAACTTAGCAGAAAATATACATCATAGAGGTCCAAATTATACAGGACTATATAAAAATGATAAGGTAGAGTTTGTATTTAAGAGATTAAGTATAATAGATGTTGAAAATGGAAATCAACCTTTAAAAAAGGAAAATAAGGTTATAGTTTTTAATGGTGAAATTTATAATCATGAGGAATTAAAAGAAAGCTTGATGGAAAAAGGACATAAGTTTAAAACAGAGTGTGATACAGAGGTTTTATTAACTAAATATATAGATAATGGTAATAAATGTGTAAATGACTTAAGAGGAATGTTTACATTCATAATTTATGATGAAAAAAATGATACAATATTTGGAGCAAGGGATCATTTTGGGATAAAACCTATTTACTATATAGAAAATGATGATTTAGTTGCATTTTCATCAGAATATAAGGCTATAATTAATATTTTACCTAAATTAAAAATAAATGAAAAAAGTTTACAAAACTATTTATCATTTCAGTTTGCCCCACCAATTGAAACTATGATAAAAAATATAAAATTAATACCTCCAGGTTATTCATTTACAATAAAAGATAACAAATTAGTTTTAAATAAATACTATGATGTAGAGTTAATTGGAGATAAAGATGTTACATCTAAAGATGTACAAGATGTTATTGTAGATTCTATAACAAAACATATGGTGGCGAATGTTGAAGTAGGGACGTTTTTATCTGGAGGAATAGACTCAGCTATAGTGGCATCTGTAGCATCTAGTATAAATCCTAACATAAAATCATTTTCAATAGGGTTTGGAGTACAAGGATATGACGAATTAGAAGTTGCTAAAAAAACGGCAGATGCTTTAGGGATAGAGAATATAGCAATTAATGTAAGCCAAGAAGAATATATAAAAGCACTTCCTAAAGTATTTTATTATTTAGATGATCCTGTTGCAGATCCATCTGAAGTGGGGATATATTTTTTATCTAAAGAAGCTAAAAAACATGTTACTGTAGTACTATCAGGAGAAGGCGCAGATGAACTATTTGGAGGGTATAATATATATAAAGAGTACAATAGCGTAAAAAATATACAAAGTATGCCAGAGAGTGTAAAGAAGTTTATAAATAAAGTTTCAGAGAGTATGCCTAATATTAAAGGTAAAAGTTACTTACATAGAGCTAGTACTCCTTTAAATAGTAGATATATAGGAAATGCTAAAATATTTGATAATGATGAAGTAAAATTAATTTTAAAAAATTATAATGAAGAACATAAATATCAAAATATATTAGCTTCAATATATAATGAAGCTAATAAGAAAAATTATGATTATGTCACAACAATGCAGTACATAGATATAAACACATGGCTTCAAGGCGATATTTTGCAAAAAGCTGATAAAATGTCTATGTCTCAATCTATAGAACTTAGAGTTCCATTTTTAGATAAAGAAGTATTAGAAACATCTAAACATTTAAAGTTACATCAAAAAATTAGTAAAGATAATACGAAAGTGTTACTTAGAGAAGCGTTTAAAGATATAGTACCTAAGCATATGGTACAAAAGAAAAAGCTAGGTTTTCCAACGCCAATAAGAGTATGGCTTAAAGAAGATTTAGGAGATGTTGTTAGAAAGACTATAAATGAAGCTGATGTTAATAATTTTATAAATAAAAATTATGCATTAGGGCTTTTAGATAATCATATTAAAAATAAAGAAGATAACTCAAGAAAAATTTGGACAATATTTGCATTTTGCTTGTGGCATCAAATTCATATAGAGAAACAAAATATAAATTTCTAAAAAATTAAATTAATATAAAAAATTCGCTTCTATCATATCGCTCAAGTAATTCGCCAACATGTTGCTCAAACGACTACGTCCGTTACTTAAGTTTAGCGGTTGGGATTATAAAAAATAGCTAAGGTTATAATACCTTAGCTATTTTTTAGTAATACACAATTATTAGAACTTGAATTTTTCCAAGCTTTTAAATATTCATTTAATATTCTCTTTATAGATTTGCCTATTTTAGGATAATCTTCATCATGAAGGTTTGCCAGAGAAACTCTTATAGACCAATTTGGTCCAGCGAACCCACCTCCACTAAGTAAAACAACAGAGTAATCATTTGCTAATTTATATAAAATATCTACTGGATCGTAATTAGATTTAATATAATTTACAAAATCTTCTCCATAACTAACCCTAGCCCATTGTTCTATATCAAATTGAGTATAATAATAAGCGTTGTTTTTATCCTCATTTAAAGGTATTTGTAAAGCGTTGTATAATAATTCTTGACGTTTTCTACAAATACTGATGTTAAGTGCTTTATAATCATTTTCAATATCGATTAAAGCGAAAGCAGAGAAAAATGCCATTTGAACTTGTTGTGGAGTAGAAAGTCCAGCAGTGTGGTTAAGTGCAACAAGCCTACTATCAGCAACTATTCTATCCATAAAAGAAATAGTTGATGGATTAAGTCTCATATCTCCATAACGTTTATCTAAAGATTTCTTTAAATTATCGTCTAAATCATTAATTCTTTTATCAAATACATTATTTTCATGAAGTGCCATTGTACCTAATCTCCAACCAGTAACACCAAAGTATTTAGAGTAAGAGTATACACCAATTGTATTATAAGGAAGTTTAGCCATTAATGAAGTAAAGTCATTAACAAAAGTTCCATAAACGTCATCAGAAATAATCATTAAATCTTTATTAAAATTTTTAACTACATCTACTAAATTATTAGCAGAGTCATCACTTATAGCTATAGAAGCTGGATTGTTAGGGTTAACAACAAATAAAGCCTTAATAGATGTATCTTTAAGCTTTTCTAACTCTTTTTTTGAGTATTGCCAAGTATGATTTCCAAAATAGTCAACTTCATCTGCATTTATGTTTATAACATTGAATTCATATTTAGGAAGATGAGGTATTTCAAGATAAGGAGTGAAAATAGGTGTCATGATAGCTATTTTATCGCCTTTTCTTAAAAGCTCATTAGCCATTAAAGAATCAAAAATGTAACACATAGCTGCAGTAGCGCCTTCAACAGCAAATATTTCTAAATTTCCACCTAAATTTATATCATACTTCATCTCTTGTACTAAATAATTATGAACTATTTTTTCTATATGAGGTAGCATTCTATCAGGTACTGGATAATTGTCTCCAATTATAGCATCAGCTAATTCATAAATAAAATTATCTCCATCAAAATTTAATTCATTTATACAATAATCAACTATGGCTCTTAAAAGGTTTATACCTGGCATATTACTATTATCTTCTATATATTTATAAAATCGTTTACAAATACCTTCTCTTTGAGGCATCCCAGCTAAGTCACCTAAATCCCAATTTAAGCGGGTTTCATTAACTGCAAATTGTCCAAATGTAAAGAATGCTTCTCTTGGAGTTGCAGCAGTCCAATTTGGATTTCCTCTGCCTGCATCAAGCATAGCTATATTTTTTATTTCAGCATTGTATTTTGCTAAATCTATTAATTTATCCTTAAATTCAAAGGGACTAATTTTTCCATACATCATTTTTACTTCTTCGTAAGTATATTTTTTCATACTAAAAACTCTCCTCAATAACCAATAATTAAAATCTAACATACTTGATTATAATATAGTTAATATTAAAAAGTAAATAAAAAAATAAAGCGTTTGACAAAAAACGCTGTTATAAAAATAAAGGAAAAATAAAAAATACTTAATTAATTAAATTTACATGAATGTAAAATAAAAAAGATTAAAATAAAATTTAAATTTATCTTGATAGAACTTAAAAATCTAATAAATTTATATAAATTTAAAATATCATTTTTTATACATTTATAATATAAATTTAATAAAATTCTTTTAATAATTTTATATTTTGATATTAAATATTATGAAAAATAAAAAATCTTCAAATTTTTCAAGAAGTATTTATAAATATTATCATAAAATTTAATAAATGTAAATTAAAATAAAAAAGATTCAAAATTATCTTGCAACTTATAAAAGTATCATGTATACTCTACTTAAATTTAAAAGTGAATAAACATAAAGGGTAGAGGCGCGATACTTATCAGTACTAATAATGAGGTAAGCACAAAGACTTATTAGGAAAGGAATTATCGCCGAAGTATATAACTGATGCTTTAAGGTTATATGTCTGGGGATGCATAAAATATATGCATCACTGTCACAAACTTGTTTTGTGGTGAGCTACATTTAAGGAATTATTATAGTATAGTTTTATTTGTGTACATAATTTTATAGCCTTGAGTGTAAACTCAAGGCTTTTTTTATACCCTAAACCTATTCACAAAAATAAATAAGGGGGAATTTTTATGAACAGTAGAAATTTAAGGATTATATTTTTAACAATGATAGTATTCTTACTATCATCACCATTAGTTTTTGCAGCTGAGGCTGATATTGCATCAATTAATTCACAAAAATTTGGAGTATTTACTTTAATACCGCCAATAGTAGCAATAATACTTGCATTTATAACTAAAAACGTAGTAGTTTCTCTATTTATAGGTATTATGTCAGGAAGTTTCATAATTAGTTTATCAAACACTAATATGCTCAATGCGTTAATATTATCATTTTTAGATGTAGTAAACAGAGCATTGAGTTCATTAGCAGATCCATGGAATGCAGGTATAATACTTCAAGTTTTAGCAATTGGTGGAGTAATAAACCTTGTAGCTAAGATGGGTGGAGCTAAAGCTATAGCTGAAGCTCTTGCTAAAAGAGCAAAAACTCCAAAAGGAACACAAATGATAACATGGTTTTCAGGACTTTTAGTATTCTTTGATGACTATGCAAATTCATTAATAATAGGTCCGATGATGAGACCAGTAGCTGATAAAATGAAAATATCTAGAGAAAGATTAGCTTTCATAATAGATGCTACAGCAGCGCCAATAGCAGGTCTTGCTATAATATCAACATGGATAGGACTTGAAGTTGGACTTATAAATGATGCATTTGTAGGTATAGGAGTAGAGACAGATGCTTTTGGAGTATTTTTAAATACTATACCATATAGATTCTACAATATATTAATATTAGCATTTATAGTAGTGACAACATTATTAATGAAAGATTTTGGTCCAATGAGAAAGGCGGAATTAAAGGCTAGAAGAAGTGGTTTAACCAACCTAGAAGTTGCAACTACTAAAGATGAGCACTCAGATTTAGAACCAAAAGAAGGTGTTAAATTAAGTATATGGAATGCAATAATACCAATAGGTACTTTAATAGTAACTGCATTAATAGCATTTTACTATAGTGGATATTCATCTATAATGGCTTCAGATGATGCTACTTTAATAGAATTCCTTAAATTATCACCATTTTCATTTGAGTCAATAAGAGAAGCTTTTAGTGCATCTGATGCATCAATAGCTTTATTCCAATCAGCATTATTTGCAGGAATAGTTGCTATAGTTATGGCGGTAAGTAAAAAAATATTTACAGTTAGTGAAGCGATAGATGTTTGGGTAGATGGTATGAAAACTTTAGTAATAACAGGCGTTATATTAATACTTGCTTGGTCATTAAGCTCAGTAATAAAAGAATTAGGTACAGCTAAATATTTAGTAGAACTATTATCTGGTTCATTACCATACTTCTTATTACCAAGTATTATATTTATACTTGGAGCTGTAATATCATTTTCAACAGGGACAGCATATGGAACAATGGGGATATTAATGCCTTTAGCAGTACCATTAGCTCACTCAATAAACCCAGAAATGTCATTTATAATAGTAAGTACAAGTGCAGTTTTAACAGGTGCTATATTTGGAGACCATTGTTCACCCATATCAGATACAACAATATTATCATCTATGGGGGCTGGATGTGATCATATAGAACATGTTAAGACACAAATGCCATATGCACTATTTGTAGCGGCTATAACAGTCTTATTTGGATATATACCAGCAGGATTTGGTTTACCTATTTATATAGTTTTACCAATTTCAATATTAGCAATTTATGTAGGCGTTCAGATATTTGGAAAAACAGTAGACGAAGAAAAATTAGAAGCTACAAAGTAGAACGTAGTTTATATAACAAATAATAAATATACAATCAAAGTTTATAATAACTAGACAGTATATTTTTAAATTAAAAGTAAATAATAAAAATAAAACGTACTGATATATCAGTGCGTTTTGTTTTACAGCAGTTTAATTAGATTTCAAAGGAGTAAATTATGAGTTATATAAATTTTAAAGAAGAAAATGAAGTTGCAAGACAACAATTAGAAAGAAGAAAAAAAATAATGAAAATGTATATAAATACATGGTGAAGCATAGAGATGAAGATTTAGTAGGATATAGACCAAGTCCAAAGTATAGTTATACTACATTTAATGGTCAGGAGTTTGGTAAAAAAGGTGTGCTAGATGAAGTTGATTTTCATGAAATTAGCAATGAGGATATGATTTGTACTAAATTTAAGGATTGTAATTTTAAAAATGTTAAATTTAAAGATTGCAGATTCGTAGGATGTACATTTGAAGATTGTACATTTGCTGATGGTGGGGTAGTTTTTGAAAATTGTATATTAATAAAAGAAGATACAGAACAATCTCCATCATTAAATAAGAAAGATAATTTATCATGTAGTTTTTATAATTGTAAAATGTACGTAAAATTTTTAAATAGTGATATCTCATATTGTATATTTGAGAATTGTAATATAAAAGACACTGCTTTTGAACAAACATTTATGAAATGTACAATAATAGATAAAAGTGAACTAAATATGATAACTATAAAAGATTGTGATATGAGTGGATTTAAGATGACTAATTATTATATAACAAATTTAGATTTTAATGATGATTATAAAACTAAATTTGATGAAAAAACATACTTTGATAAAATACCAATAAGAGAGAAAACAAAACAAGAATACGAAGGTATTTATATGACATATGAAACACTAGCAGATAAGTTTAAGGAAAATACATTAAATAATAATTTTGGTGAATATTATTATTTAGCAAAATGTACTGAACGTAAATCACTTAAGAAACCACTTCCTAGATTTACATCGACTATAGCTTGGCTTACATGTGGATATGGTGAAAGACCTGAATTTGCATTGTTTTCAGGATTAGCAATAATATTTACATTTGCAGTTATATATATGTTTACGGGTGTAACTATAGATAAAGCAAAAGATATACATTACACATTATCTAGTATAGGTAGCTTAAGTTTATTTGAAGTTATTGGAGACTTTAATGAAACTTTAAACTTAAGTGTAGGAATGTTTGGTGGTATTGGTGTTAACAATGGTCAACCTTCAGAAATTAGTTATATGGTATCTAATTTTGAAATGATAATAGGTATTATTATGATGGGATTAGGTATAGGTACATTAACAAGAAAAATAATAAGATAAAATTGTTGCTAAACAAATTAAATAGGACTACAATTATATTGAAATAAATATTGGCGGATGTGGCGGAATTGGCAGACGCACCAGACTTAGGATCTGGCGCCTATGGCGTGGGGGTTCGACTCCCTTCATCCGCACCAATAAAATATATAAAAAAGAACACAGATTAACCTGTGTTCTTTTTTTATATTAAGCTATTAAATCATCTTGTTGAGTTCCTCTGATTTCAGCAGCTGTTTTTATTTTTGTATTTTTGAATATTGCATGTCCTATGAATGCACCTAATATACTTACTACTATACATCCTGCAGCAGCTATTAAAGCTCTAGTTCCGTTTTGAGCAACTGATATTGCAAAACCTGCTATTGGAGTAGCCATACCAGGAGTTGATACAGTAAGACCCATATAAGCAACTATTACACCAGACATAGCTCCACCTATAAAGTTAGTACAGTAAACTGGTAATGGGTTAGCAGATATTATATCTGATTGTGTTAATGGCTCTATTGCAACAGATATTGTATCTTTCTTTGAACCAAACTTCATTTTTGAGAAGAATACATAGTTCATGAAAGAAGAACCGAATACTGCTAAAGCACCTATAGCCATTGGTACACCTGTTAAACCTATTATTGAAGTTAATGCCATTGAACTAAGTGGAGCAGTTGCAACAACTGTTATTAATCCACCAAGTATAAGACCCATAACTATTGGAGAAGCATTAGCAGCTTCTATTAAAACTTTACCGATTTGTAATAAAGTACCATCAACTATTGGAGACATATTCATAGCTATAAATCTTGCTAATGGAGCTCCTACTAATATTATAACTATTAAATCAAGTCCTGCTGGAACTTTCTTTTCTAAGAATTTAACAACGAATGATGTTACATAACCAGCTATGAAACCTGGAAGTATACCAAATCCTGAACAAGCTAAACCTGTTAATACAGCGTAAACTGGAGATACACCTAATGCAAGTGGTACTAATATAGCAGCTGCAACTCCACCTAATGAACCGTTTGCTTGACCAACTTTACCTAAGAATTCTATACCAACTAAATCACCAAATACTGATGCATGGAAAGCTTCAACTAAGAAACTAGCACAAGCAGCGTTTGCTAACGCTCCCATTGCCTTCATCCCTTGCGGAGCTTTGTAACTGAATAAAGTGAATAATGCCAATACTACTAATAATAATGCAGTACCTGTTAAAATTTGTGTCATTTTAATTTTCCTCCTAATTAAAAAATTATAACTAACCAATTTTCTTGGTAGTGTTTTCCCGCGGCGATTGAATATGCCTTTGAACAATTATGAGTATAAAATAATTTTCGACAAAAGTAAATGGTTTTTTTTAGAAAAAACTAAAAATTAAATAAAAAAATAACAAAGATTTAAAAAATAGTTTAAAAAAATAAGAAAAAATAGCGATTTCTAAAGATTTACAATAAATATAAAAAATAATGCAATATATAAAATAATTTTTTAATTTATATATTAAAATGTAAATTAATATATATATATTAACCATAAATAAAAATTTTATTTGACAAAAATTTATTATTTAATTACTACCTAAAATACTAGGGTTTTGTTAAACAATATATATTATGATACAATAAATAAACGAAATAATAGATGCATAATGATGGAGGAATAAATATGAAAGGAAATGAAAGATTAGATAAATTTTTAGAGTTACAAAATAAAGGAGTATCAATTGATGATATAGCAAAAGAACTTGGAATAGTTACTAAAACATTAAAAGCTTTTTTAAATAAAAAAGGATATAAGCTAGAAAATGAAAGATATATTTTAAAAGATAAAAAAGAAATAAATCAAATTTCATTTACTGATATTAATTCAGCTAAGAAAGAAAATAGTAAAAAGAAAGTGACAGAAAAAAAGACAACCACTAAAAGTGAAGAGGTTGTAAAGCAATCTAAAAAGAAAAACTTAAGTAAAGATGTTAACACTTCTAAAACTACACCTAAGAAAACTCAACCTAAAAAAGATAGAAAAATAAATATAACACAAGAAGATATGGATAAACTATGTGAAGTATATGATTGGTATATGCAAGTTAAAGATTATAGAGCTGTAAAACCGAAGAAAAATAATAAAAAAGATATAAATATTGATAAAAGAGAATTAAAGGATTTAAAAAGTGCGACTATAAGAGTAGATAAAAAAACATGGGAAGATTTTGAAAGAATATGCAGTAATTCTCAATTTAGTAAGTCGGAAGTACTAACTCAAGCATTAAATGATTTTATGAATGAATATAAACATTTACTGTAAATAGTTAATAAATAAAATGAAAACTGCAAAATTAAGTGAAATTATTGAAATATAAGAATATAATAATATTAATATTAAACATGAGGTGTTTAAATATGAAGAGATATATAAATAAATTATATTTATTAACTATAGCAATACTAGTAAATATTGTTTTATTAACAGCGTGTACAAATTATAATTTTACTAAAGTTAAAGAAGAAAAATCCGTACATAGTATAGAAATAACTGAAAATAATGCAAAAGCTATTAGCGTAGGAAATTCTGAAATTGTAAATATAGTTAAAAGTGATAAAAATAAAATAGATACGTCAACAAGAATAGAAAATAAAGCTAATTTTGATATATCTAAGATTTGGATAGAGTATGAAGAATTTGATAAAAATAAAAATATAATAGATAAATCTGAATCACTTTTAGATATGACTCTAAATCCAGGAGAAAGTGCATATATAGTGTTTGGACATAAAGAATATACAGATAGTTTAAAAGTAGTAGGCTATCGTTATGAAGCAGAAGGCAAAGAAGTTTTAGTAAATACTAAAAATGATGATATAGAGATAAAAGAAAAAACTTTAAAATTAGAAAGTAGTAAAGATTATGAGATTTTAGTGACATCAGACATATATAAGTTAAGTGAGTCTGAAGATGGAATAACTTATGGGGTAAAAGTTAAAAACTCATCAAATAAATCTTTAGGAAATATTATTCTAAAAATAGGAGAATTAAATGAAGATGGCGAATATATAATGGTAAGTCATATATCTGAATATAGCGTTTTAAAGCCATCACAAGAAGTTGAAATAGAAACTGTAACTTCTCAAGCTGCAAAAAAAATAGAAATATTAGGCTATAACTACGATGATGTCAAAGAAAAAGCTAGTATAGATATTGACCTTAAAACTCATAAAGCTAGCATTAATAAATAATATATAAAAAAAGGAGGAAAAGTAAATGTATAAATCCTACATCTACGACGAATAATAAAAATATTCTAAGGGGTGATAACATGAATGAAAATAATAATTTTAACCATGGAAATTTAGATTTTGAAAAAATGAATGAAACTTTAGCAAATCCAGAATTTGCAAATTGGTATTATCATCAAATGATAGATAATACAGGTAATAATATGAATATAGAAGATTTTGTTAAGATTATTCAAGAGTATAACCAAAATAAGTTTGAGTAATATATCGAGTTAAAAGCAGTTATATCGAAAATAAATAATAAATTAAAAAAAAGTGAAAGGCTTACTGTATTTACTTATTAATTAAGTATATAGTAAGCTTTTTATTTTTTATAAATTATATTTTACATATTTTTCTTAAGAGGTATAATTTAATTATATGAAAATGAAGACTATAATTTTAAGAAGGAGTTAAAATGAAAGTATTAATAGTTGAAGATAATAAAAAACTTATAGAAAGTATATCCATAGAATTAAATAAACATTTTGAAACAGAGAAATGTGAAGATGGAGAAGAGGCTTTATATCTAATAAATCAGAATATATATGATTTAATAATACTTGATTTAATGCTACCAAATATAAATGGAGTAGATATTTTAAAAAATATGAGAAAAAATAATATAGATACTCCTGTTCTTATATTAACAGCAAAAGAATCATTAGATGATAAAGTAGAAGCCTTTACAATAGGAGCCAATGATTATTTAACAAAGCCATTTTATATAGAAGAATTAGTAGCAAGATCATATGCCATTCTTAGAACTAATGGAAAATTAAAAGAAAGAAATATTATAGAGTTTAAGGAATTAAAATTAGATACTAGTAAAAAAAGAATATTTATAGGTTCAGATGAAATAGTACTTCAAAATAAGCAATTTAATTTGCTAGAGTATTTTCTATTAAATAAAGGATCCATTTTACTAAAGGAACAAATTTATGACAGAATATGGGGAATGGAATCTGATTCAAGCATGGAAATAGTAGAAGTATATGTAAGTAATTTAAGAAAAAAATTAAATAAGTATGGATATGATAAATATATAAAAACTAAGAGAAAAGTAGGTTATATTTTTGATGATAAATAAAAATGTATTTACTAAGACAAAAAATAGTTTAATAAAGGTAAATATAGTAGTTGTTGTTAGTTTATTAATAATATTTTCTATATTTATATTCTCTTATTTTAAAAACCTTACTTATAATAGTATAGATAATAAATTAAGTGGAGAATTAAATTCTGTATCAAGGCAGTTAAAAAATACTTCATTTTTTGGACCAATGGTATTAGAAGATCCGAGTAATATGGTGTATATATATGAAGGCGATGAAATAAGGTATTATACTAGAAACAGCTATTTCTATGATTTAGTACCTGAAAATCATAATAAAGAAAATCAATTTTTTACATATAGTAAAAATGGGTATAAGTTTAGAGAACTAAGCATTAATATTGGTAAATATAGAATTCAAATAATAAGAAATATAGATATAGAAATGAATTCTTTTAAACAACTTATATTTGTATTTATAATTGGTATGGTAATAGCATTGATGATTACTTATTTTTTAGCCTTGTATTTAACAAAAAAGGCGCTATCTCCAATAGAAACAGCATGGAATAATCAAGCACAGTTTATACAAGATGCATCACATGAAATTAGAACTCCTATATCAATAGTTTCGTCAAAATTAGAAAGCATGCTAAAGTCTCCTAATAATACTATAGGTGATGAAGTAGAGACTATAGCAGATGCTATGAGAGAAACTAGAAGAATAAAAAAAATGATAAGTGATTTATTGTCACTTACAAAAGAAGAAGCTATTGTCAAATTAAATCTAGAAAGTATAGATTTAAAAGAGTTAATAGATGAAATAAGTAATGATTATATTGATATAGCTGAAATTCAAAATAAAAACTTTGAAGTATATTTTGATTTAAAGAATAAAATTATTACTACAGATAAAAATAAACTAAGACAGCTAATTATTATATTTATAGATAATGCATTTAAGTATACAAAAATGGAAGATAATATCTTAATAAAAGTTATTCAAAAGGATAATTTATATATAGCTATATCTATTATAGATACTGGAATAGGTATAAATAAAGAAGATATACCTCATATATTTGATAGATTCTTTAGAAGCGATAATATAAGAAATAAAGATATCGATGGATCTGGAATAGGATTATCTATAGCAAAGATGTTATCTTTAAATCTAAAATATAATATAAATGTAAATTCAGAAATAGGTAAAAAGACAGAGTTTGAAATAGTAATCCCAAATAAATAAACTAAAAAATAATTAATAAAAAATTTGATTTTACTTCGATATATTGGGTATAATTGGAATGTAGAAAACATTAATTAAAATTATTTAAAATTATAATAAATAATAACTATATTATATGGAAATTCATAGTATAGATAGAAGGATATTTAGGAGGGTAAGAAAATGGCGAAAATTATAAGTACTTCTCAATTTAGAGGCGAGGTTGAAAACAACAATGGGGTAGTAGTGGTAGACTTTTTTGCAACTTGGTGTGGGCCGTGTAAAATGTTAGCTCCAGTGTTTGAAGAATTAGGGAGTGAAATGCAAAATGAAGCAAGATTTGTAAAAGTTGATATAGACCAAAGTTTAGAAATAGCTCAACAATTTAATATATCAACAGTACCGACAATGATGATATTTAAAGATGGTAAACCAGTTGAATCTTTAGTAGGGTTTATGCCTAAAGAAAAAATAAAAGCTAAAGTTCAATCACATTTATAAAATGATAGGTGGTAAATATGAGATATGATATAGCTATAGTTGGAAGTGGTCCAGCCGGGCTATCTGCAGCCGTAAATGCAAAAATTAGAAATAAAAGTACAATTATATTTGGAAATGAAAATTTAAGCAATAAACTTGTAAAGGCTCCGTCAATAGATAATTATTTAGGTTTTTATGATATAAGTGGAGATGAATTAAAAGATAAGTTTAAAGAGCATATAACAAATATGGATATTGAGATATCTAATAAAAAAATAAACAACGTATATGCTATGGGCGATTATTTTGCACTAATGTCAGGTGATGAGATGTATGAAGCAACTACAGTAATACTAGCCACTGGTGTTGAATATGGGAAGCCTATAAAAGGAGAAGAAGAGTTTTTAGGTAAGGGTGTAGGTTACTGTGCAACTTGCGATGCACCTTTATATAAAGATAAAAAAGTAGCTATAATAGGATATAATAAAGAATCTGAAGAAGAAGCTAACTTTTTAAATGAAATAGCATCTAAAACTTACTTTATTCCAATGTATAAAAATGAATCTTTAATGAGATCAGCAGATGTATTAGATAGTTCAATAGAAATTATAAATGATAGACCGATGCAAATACAAGGAGATAATCTTGTTAATAAGGTTGCATTTAAAGAAAAAGAAATTGATGTAGATGGTGTATTTGTTATAAAAGACAGTGCATCTCCAAAATCATTAGTTCCAGGTATTGAAACTGATGGGCCTCATATTAAAGTTGATCTTAACATGAAAACAAGCATAGAAGGATGCTTTGCAGCAGGAGACTGTGTAGGAAAGCCATATTCTTATATTAAATCAGCAGGTCAAGGTCAAATAGCAGCACTTAGTGCAGTTTCTTATCTGGATAAATTAAAAATAGAGCAAAGAAAACAACAACAATAGA